>PNLG01000040.1 GCA_013822915.1 Sphingomonas sp.
ATCCTGTTGGGCGGTGGCGTGGGGCTGTTGTCGGGGTTGTTCGGGGTGGGCGGCGGTTTTCTGACCACGCCGCTCCTCATCATTTACGGGATACCGCCCACGGTTGCTGCTGCCTCTGCCGCCAGCCAGGTGACGGGGGCGAGCGTGTCGGGCGTGTTCGCGCATCTGCGGCGCAAGGGCGTGGATTTCAAAATGGGTGGCATCATGGTGGCGGGCGGCATCATCGGCACGTTTTTGGGCGCCGCGCTGTTCCGCGTGCTGCAAGCAAGCGGCCAGATCGACACACTGATCGCGATTATCTATGTGTTGTTGCTGGGTTTTATCGGCGTAACCATGGCGCAGGAATCGATTGCGGCGATCCGCGCGTTGCGCTCTGGCCAGCCTTTGCCCGCGCGCAAGCGGCGCCACCATCCCGCCGTTGCCGCGCTCCCCTTGCGGACGCGCTTTTACCGGTCGGGGCTTTATATGTCGCCGCTCGCGCCGCTGTTGCTGGGCGTGTTTGTCGGGATGCTGACGATCCTGCTGGGGGTTGGCGGCGGCTTTGTGCTGGTCCCGGCGATGCTCTATCTGCTTGGCATGGGTGCGCAGGTGGTGGTGGGGACATCGCTGTTCCAGACCCTTTTCGTCACCGCCATTGCTACAATGGTCCACGCGATGACGACCAAGGCGGTTGACATCGTGCTCGCCGGGTTGCTGTTGATCGGGTCGGTGGCGGGTGCGCAACTGGGCGCGCGCTTTGCGAGCAAGGTAAAGCCCGAATATCTGCGGCTGGCGCTGGCGGTGATTGTGCTGCTGCTGGCGACACGGGTGGCGATTGGGCTGGGGTGGCGGCCTGATGAGATTTATTCGGTGGAGCTGGGGTGAAGCGCGCGCTCGCCCTGATGGCGGTAACGCCGCTGATGATGGCGCAGGCAAAGCCAGTGCTGGTCCCCGATGTGTCGCAGCGCAGCATCGAAATTGCCTATAGCTTTACCGGCGCCGAATTGCTGCTGTTCGGGGCGATACTTTACCCCGGCGGCCGGGTGCCCACCGAGCGCGATGCCGATATCGTCGTGGTGGTCCGCGGCCCCGCCCAGCCGATTCTGGTGCGCGAGAAACAGAAGATCGCGGGCATTTGGGTGAATGCGGCGCGCGCGCGTTACCTGACGGCGCCAAGCTATTATGCGATTGCTTCGTCAAAGCCCATCGACCGGTTGCTTGATGAGCGCAGCCGTGCGATCTACGAAATCGGGCTCGACAGTTTGCAGTTGTCGCCCACCAACACTGATGCGGGTGGGCGCGATGCTCGCTTCTCGCGCGGGCTGGTCGATTTGCGACTGCGCTCGCGGCTTTATTCGCAAGCGCCCGGCGCGGTCGAGATTACTGACGGTGTGCTTTACCGCGCGCGGCTCGCTATTCCGGCGCGGGTGCCGGTCGGGCGCTTTACCGCCGAGACTTTCCTGATCCGCAAGGGCCGCGTGCTGGCAGCGGCAGTGCGCGATATCGACATCCGCAAATCCGGCTTTGAGCGGTTCGTGGCGCGCGCGGCCGAACGCCATTCCTTTACCTATGGCCTGGCGGCGGTGGCGCTGTCGATTGTGCTGGGCTGGGCAGCGGGCTGGATCGCGCGGCGGGTGTAACTGACGACGCACACACATAATTTACCACTTGTCCGCCATTAAAGCGTTTCTTGGGAACGAGTTTTGGGGGCGCGTTTTTGCATGAGCGGACAATTTACAACACCGGCCGCCGATACGGTCCGCCCGTCAACTGCAGCGCACTATAACCCCGCCAATGGTTTTGGCATGGTGTTTGAAATTGCCGGTTCGTCGAGCCAGGTGCTGTTCGACGCGCACGCGATGGAAGCGCTCGAATCGCACGAAGACCCCGTCGTCGCTGCCGCCGGACAGGTCGGCAGCCAGGTAAAGATGCGGGTCGGTGCGACGTGGCTGGTGGCCAATGTACGCACGCTCAAACTGGTGGATGGGCATGACGACCGCATCATCGCCGCGATCGATTTTCTGGGTGAAGGCAATGAGGAAAAGCTGACCGGCAAGCTTTACAAGTTCCGGCGCGGCGTAACCCGCTATCCAACGCCCGGCACGCCGGTGTTTCCGGTGTCGACGGCCGATCTGAAGCAAATCTATGCCGCCGATGACCGCGCGCATGTTGATATCGGCACGGTTTACCCCACGCGCGACATCCGCGCGGCGCTTTATGTCGATGCGTTGCTCGGCAAGCATTTTGCCCTGCTCGGTTCGACGGGCACCGGCAAATCGACGTCGGCCGCACTCATCCTGCACCGCATCTGCGAGCTCGCCCCGCTTGGCCATATCGTGATGATCGATCCGCACGGTGAATATGGCGCCGCGTTCAAGACCAATGGCGCGATTTACGACGTGTCGAACCTGCAAATGCCCTATTGGTTGATGAATTTTGAGGAACATTGCGAAGTATTGCTCACCACATCGGGGAGCGAGCGCCAGCATGATGCCGACATCCTTGCCAAATGCTTGCTCGCCGCGCGCGCCAAGGGACGGATTGGGCAGGAAATTGCCAAGCTGACGGTCGATGCGCCCATTCCCTATCTGCTGTCCGACCTGACCAACATCATTGCGAACGAAATGGGCAAGATGGACCGCGCCGGCGACACCGCGCCCTATATGCGGCTCAAAAGCAAGGTCGACGAGATTAAGGGCGATCCCCGCTACAGCTTCATGTTTTCGGGCATGTTGGTGGCCGATACGATGGCCGATTTTATCGAGCGCGTATTTCGCCTGCCCGGCGATGGTCGGCCGATTTCGATCATCGATGTGTCGGGGGTGCCATCGGAAATCACCTCAGTCGTGGTGGCGGTGCTCAGCCGGATGGTGTTCGACTTTGCAATCTG
The DNA here is from genome assembly GCA_013822915.1 of Sphingomonas sp. GTDB lineage: Bacteria > Pseudomonadota > Alphaproteobacteria > Sphingomonadales > Sphingomonadaceae > Sphingomonas. The sequence continues at coordinate 2,870 of PNLG01000040.1, forward strand.
GTCGCGCAACGAACCGCAACGCCCGATCCTGCTCGTCTGTGAAGAGGCCCATCGCTATATTCCCAATGAAGCGAATGCCAATGGTTCATCGGTCGGCAAAATCCTCAGCAGGATTGCAAAGGAAGGGCGCAAATACGGTGTCTCGCTCGGGCTGATTACCCAGCGACCCTCCGATCTTGCCGAAGGCGTGTTGTCGCAGTGCGGCACGATTGTGTCGATGCGGCTCAACAACGATCGTGACCAGGCGTTTGTGCGCGCCGCCATGCCAGAGGGCGCGCGCGGATTCCTTGATTCGATCCCTGCCTTGCGCAACCGCGAATGCATTGTCTGCGGCGAGGGTGTCGGCGTGCCGGTGCGTGTCGCGTTTGATGATCTGGAGGAGATCAAGCGCCCGGCGTCGGCCGATCCGCTTTTTTCCGAACTCTGGCGCGAAGTGGGTCAGGAACCGGAAATCATCGGCCGCACGATCAAGCGGTGGCGCGCCCAGGGTCGTTGAAGCGGCGTGGCTGCACTGGCAGCGTTTTGCCCGCTTACGAGCCCGCAGGTCGTACCGCCATCAAGGCAGCGTTGCGTGCCGTGAACGCACGCAATGCGTCGCCCGTCAGCCGCTGGACCGAAGCGAGCGCCATTGACCGGGGGTTTACCGGACGACCATTTTGCCACAGCTCGTAATGCAGGTGCGGGCCCGTCGACAGCCCGGTTGAACCGACATAGCCGATCACCTGCCCCTGCGCGACACGCGTGCCCGGCGCGACCGCAATCCGGCTCATATGCCCATAGCCGGTCGCCAGCCCGCCACTATGGCTGAGCTTGACGAAATTGCCATAGCCGCCGCTGCGCCCGGCAAAAGCGACCATGCCATCGGTCGCGGCCCGAATCGGCGCGCCATAGGGGGCACCGATGTCGAGCCCCTTATGAAAGCGCGCCCCCCCGAACACCGGGTGCCACCGCATCCCGAAATTGGAGGTAAGCCGCCCCGCCACCGGCATGACCAGCCCGGTCTTGCGATCGCCGACGCCGTTGGCATCGAACCAGCCCGGCTGATCGCCATCGGTCCAGCGGAACAGATTAAGCGTGCGGCCATCGCGGTTCAGCCCGGCATAGAGCAATTGCCCCAGCCGCACTTCGCCGGTCGCGGCGCGTTGCTGTTCGAGGGTGATGTCGAAAATATTGTCGGGCTGGACATCATTGCCAATCGAAATCCGGCTGGCGATCGCACGAATATAGGCCTCCACCGCTTTGGCGGGAGCGCCGGCCGCGCGCGCGGAGCGGTAAAGCGATTGCCCGACCAGGCCGCGAATGCGCAA
>PNLG01000216.1 GCA_013822915.1 Sphingomonas sp.
AGAGGGTGCGTTCCTTGGCGGGCAGATCCTCGCAGCCTTCACCGCGATGACCGCCAATTTCTTCCTCAACAATGCGCTCACCTATCGCGATCGGCGGTTAAAGGGGGTGCGGGCGCTGTTCGATGGCTGGGTGTCGTTTTGCCTCGTCTGCGCGGTCGGGCTGGTCGCCAATATCGGCGTCGCGGGGTTCCTGCACGATGCCCGCGAGGGCGGCTGGGCGGTGTCCGCGCTGATGGGCGTGCTGGTGGGGGCGGTGTGGAATTACGCGCTGTCGTCGCGCTTTGTGTGGGGGCGGTATTAGGGCTCAGCGCCAGCTCGTCAGCCACGTCCAGCGCAGGAACGCCTGATCGCTGTCGAGCGGGGCGGCTGAGATGATCGGGAAAAACCAGGCGAACAGCGCGAGCGTCACCAGCAGCGCCGCTTCGCTCGCATATTTGAACCGCGGCTCGGCATAGCGTTCAAGTGCCGCGGCGAGCGCCAGCCCCAGGAAAATACTGGGCAGATAGTAATAATAAAAGAAGCCGATCTTTTTCGGCACCACCACCCACATGCCAAACGATCCGCCCCACAGCAGTGCAGCGGCCATCATCGGCGTCGCCCGGTCGCGCAAACCGCCATAAACGCACGCCGCCACCGCGATCAGTCCGCCCCACATCACCGCCGGATTGCCCAGCAGCAGGATGCCGCGCTGAATGCCGTCGACGGGCTCATACAGATACCACATCGGCCGTAGATCAAGCGGCCAGCTCCACCACACCGACTGATAGGGGTGGACCGGCAGCGGCGCGAGCTGTTGCGTCAGGATGCGGAACTGAAACGGGATCAGCGTGGCGAATGTGAGCGGTTCATATTGATAGAAAAATGCGGGGGCAAAGGTGAGAAAATAGGTCGCGACGCTGACCCCGCCCAGAATCGCGAGCCCCGGCACCAGCCCGACGCCCGCAAAATAGCTTTTGTCGCCCCCGCGCCACCGCAGCGCGATCATCGCCAGCCCGGCAAAGGCGACATAAGGAATAGCTGTCCATTTCGACCCCACTGCCAGCCCGAGCAGGACAGCGGCGGCGATCAGCCACCGCCGGGTCTGCGGCGCAGGTGCGCGCGCGGCGGCGATCATCGCCGATATCGCCATCAGCACAAACGCGGCCATGAACCCGTCGAGCATCGCGATCCGCGCCTGAATGAACACCGTGAAGTTCAGCAGCACGAAGATCGCCGCATAAAGCGCCGGGCGCACCCGCCCAAAAAGCTGCCAGCCGATCGCGAACACGCCCATCACCACTGCCGATCCGGCGACCGTCGAGAAAAAGCGCCAGCCCAGCGGATTATCGCCGAACAGCAGGATGCCGCCCGCCATGATCGTCTTGGCGAACAGGGGATGTTCGACATTGTACGGGCCATAGAGCCGGGCGATGGTGCGTGCGGCTTCGGTATAATAAACCTCGTCAAACACGGGCTTTGCCGGGATGGTCAGATTGGCAAGGAACAGCAGTTCCGCCGCCAGCCCGAGCGCCAGCGCAATCAGGATCGGGCGGGGCTTTAGCGAATCAGTGGTCATGGCCCGCGCCTTTCCCATTTCGCGCCGCAGCGGGCAAGTCGGCGCCCGCTCCGGACGGCACGCCAAAGGCATTGACGGCGGGGGCGGGCCACCGGCAAACGGGTTCACGATGAAACGCCAAACCGGACAATCCGACGCCGCCCGCCATTGGCGCCCCGCAACGCAAGCGGTGCGCGGCGGCACCGCGCGCAGCGAATGGGGGGAAACGTCAGAGGCGTTGTTCCTCACGTCTGGCTATGCCTATGACTGCGCGGGTGACGCGGCAGCGCGCTTTGCCGGTGAGCAAGCGGGCATGACCTATTCGCGGCTGCAAAACCCGACCGTCGAAATGCTCGAACACCGCATCGCGCTTTTGGAGGGAGCAGAAGCGTGCCGCACGATGGCGACCGGCATGGCGGCGATGACGGCGGCATTGTTGTGCCAGGTGCAAAGCGGCGATCATGTAGTGGCGGGGCGCGCCGCCTTTGGCTCGTGCCGGTGGCTCGTTGATACCTTGCTGCCCAAATTCGGGGTGGAGACGGTGACCGTCGACGCCCGCGATCCGCAGGCATTTGCCGATGCCGCGCGGCCCAATACAAAATTGTTCTTCTTTGAAACGCCGGCCAATCCGACGATGGACATCGTTGATTTGCGCGCGGTGTGCGATTTGGCGCGGGCGCGCGGCATCACCACGGTGGTCGACAATGCCTTTGCGACGCCAGCGCTTCAGCGGCCGATGGATTTCGGCGCGGATGTGACCGCCTATAGCGCGACCAAGATGATGGACGGGCAGGGGCGCGTGCTGGCTGGTGCGGTATGTGGCACGCGCGATTTCATCGACAACACGCTGTTGCCCTTCACCCGCAACACCGGGCCGACGCTGTCACCGTTCAATGCCTGGGTCGTGCTCAAAGGGCTGGAGACGCTTGACCTGCGGATCCAGCGGCAGAGCGAAAATGCGCTCGCGGTCGGCCGGTTTCTGGAAGGCCGGGTGGCGCGGATGCTCCATCCCGGCTTGCCCAGCCACCCGCAGCATAATCTGGCGATGCACCAGATGCGCGCCTGCGGGCCGATTTTCGCGTTTGAGGTTGGGGGGCGTGCGCAGGCGCACGGCCTACTCGATGCGCTGACGCTGATCGACATTTCCAACAACATCGGCGATTCGCGGTCGCTGATGACGCACCCTGCCTCCACCACCCATTCCAGTGTCGCCGAGGAAAAGCGCGTCGAGATGGGCATCAGCGAGGGGATGTTGCGCATCAATGTCGGGTTGGAAGACCCCGCCGACCTGATCGACGATCTCGATCAGGCGCTGGGCGCGGTCGGGCTGTGATAGGGCGATGAAAGCGCTCTTCCCCAATGTGGCTGAGACGCGCGGCGTTATCGTGCGGGTGTCGGTGAGTTACTTGTCCGAACAGAGCGAGCCGCGCCGCGGGCGCTGGTTCTGGGCCTATCATGTGCGGATCGAGAATGAAGGCGCGGTCGCGGTGCAGTTGCTCACCCGCCACTGGATTATCACCGACGGGCGTGGCGCCCGCCACACGGTCGAGGGTGAAGGCGTGGTCGGTGAACAGCCGAACATCGCGCCGGGCGGCAGTTTCGATTATGTATCGGGGTGCCCGCTGCCCACGCCTGCCGGGTCAATGCAGGGCAGCTATCACATGATCGGCGCCGATGGGTCGGCGTTTGACGTGGATATCCCGAAATTCGTGCTGCTCGCGCCTGCGGTTGAGAGTTAAGCGAGCATGAAGCGCACGCATTTGCCGCTCAATGGCCTGCGCGTGTTCGATGCCGCCGCCCGCCATTTGAGCTTTACCCGCGCCGCCGATGAGCTTGCCGTCACGCCCGCCGCCGTCGGCCAGCAGATTCGCGCGTTGGAGGACGTGCTGGGCGTCGTGCTGTTCCGTCGCACCACCAAAGGGCTGGAGCTGACGCCAGAGGGCGAGGCCGGGCTCGACGGACTGCGCCACGGGCTGCTCCAGTTTGAGGAATCGGTGCGCGCGATGCAGGCGGGCCAGTCGAGCAAATCGCTGACCATCGCGGCCCCGCGGGACTTGACCGAACGCTGGCTGTTGCCGCGCCTCGCCGATATCGCCTGCGCCGATCCCGAATTGCGGCTGGTGCTGGTCACCGCAGATGACGCGATCGACTTTACCGAGGCCAATCTTGATCTCGCCATCCGCTGGGGCATGGGGCCGGGCGAGCATGAGGGCGAGGCGATCGAGTCGGATGGGATGGTGACGGTGGAGCGGCCCGGCGGCGGCGCGGACACACGCATTTTCTGGCCCGGCTGTGTCGGCGATGGTGACGCGTCGCTGGTCCGCGTGGGCGATGCGGGCCTTGCGCTGGACGCAGCGGCAGCGGGCATGGGGCGCGCGACGGTGCCTGAATTGCTCGCGCGCGGTGATCTCGCCGTCGGGCGGGTGGTGGCGGTCGGCGCGCCGCGACCGCACGCCCATGGCTATTGGCTGGTCGCGCCGCTGCCGCAGTGGCGGCAGAAAAAGGTGAAGGCGCTGGTCGAAGCCCTGGTCCGTTGACCGATTATTTCTCCAGCCAGCGCCTTACCATGCGCCCGCAAGCGGTTGGCGATGCCGAAGCCTTGTTCGAGGCA
>PNLG01000156.1 GCA_013822915.1 Sphingomonas sp.
AAATCTGGGAAGACCCCGCCGTTGATCTGGAAGCGCTGGCGGTGACGCCCGATTGCCACATTGTCCAAATCGCCTCGGGCGGGTGCAATGTGCTGAGCTATTTGACCGCCGATCCGCGCGCGATTACCGCCGTTGACCTGAACACCGCGCACATCGCGCTCAACAAGCTAAAGCTGGTCGCCGCGCGCGAGCTGCCCGATTATGCGGCGTTCCACCGCTTTTTCGGGCGCGCCAACACCCGCGAAAACATCGCTGCCTATCGCAAGCACGTCCGCCCGCATCTGGACGAGACGACGCGGCGCTATTGGGAGGGCCGCGACATTATCGGCCGCCGCCGCATTTCGGGCTTTGCGCGCGGCGTTTACAAGCGCGGGCTGCTCGGCAATTTTATTGGCGTCGCGCACCTGCTCGCGCGGCTGAACGGCGTGAACCCGAAGGTGATCCTGCAAGCCTCATCCATGGCCGAACAGCGCGAAATTTTCGACCGCGACTTTGCGCCCTTTTTCGACAAGGCGTTTGTCCGCTGGCTGACCGATCAGCCCGCTTCGCTGTTTGGCCTTGGCATTCCCCCGGCGCAATATGAAGCGCTGGCGGGCGATTCGAAAATGGCGGTTGTGCTGCGCGAACGGCTTGAAAAGCTGGCGTGCGACTTTGACCTGCGCGAAAATTATTTCGCCTGGCAGGCATTTGGCCGTGGGTATCAGGATGCGCCCGACGCGGCGCTCCCGCCCTATCTGCAACAGGGGAATTACGGCGCGGTGCGCACCCGTGCCAGCCGCGTCGACGTTCGCCACGCCAATTTCATCGATTATCTGAAATCAATGCCCGATGCGTCGCTTGATCGCTATGTCCTGCTCGATGCGCAGGATTGGATGACCGATGAAATCCTGACCACTTTGTGGACCGAGATTACCCGCACCGCAAAGCCGGCCGCGCGCGTCCTGTTCCGCACCGCTGGCGCGCCGACGATTTTGCCGGGGCGCGTGCCCGATGCCGTGCTCGACCGTTGGGATTACCGCGCGGACGATTCGCTTGATTACACCCGGCGCGATCGCAGCTCGATCTATGGCGGAGTGCATCTCTACGTGCTGAAGGGCTAAAAGGGTGGCGACGACGACCGGCGATCATGCCGGACATATGGATGCGATCTATCGCAGCCAGCGTCATTTTTACGACCTGACGCGCAAATATTATCTGCTGGGGCGCGACCGGCTGATCGAGGGGCTTTGCCCGCCCGGTGGCGGCACCGTGCTGGAGGTCGGCTGCGGCACCGGGCGCAACCTGATCGCGGCGGCCCGGCGGTTTCCGGGTGCGCGCTTTTTCGGGATCGACATTTCGCGCGAGATGCTGACCACCGCCAGCGCCAATATCGCGCGCGCGGGGCTCGCTGAGCGGATCACCCTGGCGCAGGGCGATGCGACGGCGTTTGATGCGCCCGCCCTGTTCGGCGTCGCGCAGTTCGACCGCGTGTTTCAAAGCTACACGCTGTCGATGATTCCCGATTGGCAGGGGGCGTTGCGCGAAGGCGCCTCGAAGCTCGCGCCCGGCGGGCGGCTCGATCTCGTCGATTTTGGTCAGCAGGAGCGCTTGGCCGGTGTGTTTCGCCGCGCGCTGTTCGCGTGGCTGGCGCAGTTTGATGTCACCCCACGCGCGGCGCTTGGTGCCGCGCTCGACGACATAGCCGCCGCGCAGGGGTTGAGCGCACAGTTGACCCCGCTCTATCGCGGCTATGCCTGGGCGGGGCGGCTGAGCGCCTGATGCCGCCGCTGGCGCGCTTGCTGGGCTATGCCGGGCTGTTGCCGCATATCGCCGTTGTGCTGGTGCTGCTGGAGCGGAACAGCGAGCTGCGTTTTTCCGCGCTGGCGCTGGGCTATGCCTATGCGGTGATCATCCTGAGCTTTCTCGGCGGCATGTGGTGGGGCCTTGCCGCACGCGCGAGCCCCGTCCCTGGGCAAGCGCCCGGCTGGATATGGATTGCAGCGGTCACTCCGTCGCTGATCGCGCTGGGCAGTGCGGTGCCCTGGGCAACCGGCGATGCATGGCCCGGCCCGTCGCTGATCATGGTCGGTGCCGCGCTGCTGGTGTCGCCGGTGGTGGATTGGCGGCTGGCGCACGGCGGGCTGGTGCCCGATTGGTGGTTGCGGCTGCGCATTCCCCTGTCGTTCGCGCTCGGCACGATGACGATCGCGATGGCGCTGCTATAGGCCCACTCCCGCGAAACTGCCGCGACAAGTGCGCCGCCACGGGCTAACCCCGGGCGTGTGATTACCCGCCTTGTCCTGACCGATTTTCGTAACCACGCCGCCGCCACGATCGCGCCGGGCCAGGGCTTTGTCGTGCTGACCGGGGATAATGGCGCGGGCAAGACGAACATATTGGAGGCGATTTCGCTGCTCGCGCCCGGTCGGGGCCTGCGCCGGGCAAGTCCGGGCGACATGGCGCGTCAGGGCGGTAGCGGCGGCTTTGGTGTCGCCGCCACCCTTGTCGGCGACGTGGAAATTACAACGGGCACTCAGGCGGCAGCGCCCGAGCGGCGGCTGGTGCGAGTGCAAGGGGCGGGCGTTGCCGCGACCGCGCTTGGCGATTGGGTGACGGTCATCTGGCTAACCCCGGCGATGGACCGGATCTTCACCGAGGCCGCAAGCGAGCGGCGCCGCTTTCTCGACCGGCTGACGCTCGCACTGTTTCCGGGCCATGCCGTCCACGCCAATCGATACGAAGCGGCGATGCGCGCCCGCAACCGGCTGCTCGCCGATATGGCGCAAGGGGGGCGCCCCGACACCGGGTGGCTCGCCGCGCTGGAGGCGCAGATGGCCGAGCATGGTCACGCGATCCATGATGCGCGGCGCACGCTGGTCACCGTGTTGGCCGAACGGCTGGCGGATCAGCCGCCTGGCGTGTTCGCGCGCGCGACGCTGACACTGGAGAGGTGGTGCGGCGCCCCGCTGGCGCCCGCGCTGGCGGCCGGGCGACGACGCGACGCGGCCGCTGGCCGTGCGCTCGACGGGCCCCACTGCACCGATCTTGTCGTCGTCCACCGCGACAAGCAACAAGCGGCAGCGCTGTGTTCAACCGGCGAGCAAAAGGCACTGCTGCTCGGGCTGGTGCTCGCGCATGCTGCGCTGGTGGCCGATCACACGGGGCGGGCGCCTGTGCTGTTGCTCGACGAGGTGGCAGCGCATCTTGACCCGGCGCGGCGCGCGGCGCTGTTCGACCGGCTGGGCACAATGGGGCAGATATGGCTGACGGGGACCGAGGCCGCGCCCTTTACCGCGATCGGGCCCGACGCAACGCGGCTGCATATTGACGGTAAAATCGTAACATTAGCTTGACCAAATCATGCGGGCGAACGAAACCGCCGACATGGCGCAGGATCGACGCGAAGTGCTGCTCGACCAATTGACCGACCATGTGCTGACGCATGGGCTGGCCGATACTGGACTGCGCACCTTTGCCGCGGCGATTGGCACCAGCGACCGCATGTTAATCTATTATTTTGCCGACAAGGCCAGTTTGATGACCGCTCTGATGCAGAATGTGGCCGTGCGGCTGACCAGGGCGCTTGAGGGTGTTGCCGGAGAGGGGCCACGCCCCGCGGCGCAGCTTGCCCGCGAATTGCCGACGCTGGCGACCAGCGAGCAATTCTGGCCCTATATGCGGTTCTGGCTGGCGGTGGCGGCGCAAGCGGCAGGCGGCGATCCGGTGTGCCGGACGGTGGGGGAATCGATCGGCCGCGGGTTCCTCACCTGGATTACGAACCAGCTGAGCGGCGATCCGGCCAAGCATCCGCAACAGGCCGCGCTGTTGCTGCAATTGATCGAAGGGGCCATCCTGCTCCACGCGATCGGGCTGGGCGATGTCGTCGAACAGGCCAGCCTCCCCCGCACGGCCTGAGCTGCGTAGCGATTGCTACATTTTTACCTACAGAAATGTAGCAATCGCTACGCGCGGCTCGGCAATATGTAGCAGTTGCTACACATAAGCACTACCAAATTGTAGCAATCGCTACGGACGCCTGCTGGCGGGATGCGCCAGGGCGGGTCGGCGATCGCGCCCCTTCGTCCATTTTGCTTCCCTATTGGGGGGCAAATCCCTATATCCTCGC
>PNLG01000019.1 GCA_013822915.1 Sphingomonas sp.
ACCGTCGATATTGCCGAAATTGCCCTGCCCGTCGACCAGCGGATAGCGTAGCGCAAAGTCCTGCGCCAAGCGTACCATCGCGTCATAGACCGACTGGTCGCCATGCGGGTGATATTTGCCGATCACATCGCCGACGACGCGCGCGCATTTCTTATACCCCTGGCTCGGGTCAAGCCGCAGCAGCCGCATCGCCCACAACAGGCGGCGATGCACCGGCTTCAGCCCGTCGCGCACATCGGGAAGCGAGCGCGCCGTAATCGTCGACAGCGCGTAGACGAGGTAGCGCTCGGAAAGCGCGGTATCGAAGGGCGTGTCGGACTGGCCGGGAATGTCGGGAACGGACGGGTCGATCGTTTCGCTGGTCATCGCCCACGCCGTAGCAGCGACGATGCCCCAAGGCCAAGCCTTCACACACGCGCAAACGAGAGAACGAAAAAAGATCACACTGCGTTCGAATTACGGCAATTCCCTTTACTATAGTATATTGATGGGATAAACGCGCATCGTCCGACGGGGCAATGAGCGGGAGAGCAAGATGCGCGGCAAGGCGATTGTGATCGTGGCACTAGCTTTGGCGGGATGCGCCAAGGGCGATGGCGGAGGTGACGCTGCGGCAAGCGAGATGGGGGCAACCGACTCGGTGGCGGCCGAGAGCGCGACTGCGCGCGGCCCCGGCATTGCCATCACGGCGGCGCCCGGTGTGGCGTTCCGCTACGCCTATGACTTCCGCCTCCCCGCCGCGCGGATTTCGAGCACGCAGGAAGCACATGCGCAGGCATGCGAAGCGCTTGGGCTGGCGCGCTGCCGGATCACCGGCATGCATTATGCCGTCGGGCGCGATGCCAGCGACATCGACGCCAGCCTCGATTTCAAACTCGATCCCGGCATCGCGCGCAAATTCGGCACCGGCGGGATCGACGCCGTAATCAAGGCAGGCGGCAAGATCGGCTCGGTCGATATCAAGGGCAGCGATGCCGGCGGTGCGATCAAGGCAATCGACGATGCCAGCGCCCGCCAGCGCGCCGATCTGGCGCGGATCGAGGCCCAACTCGCCAAGCTGTCGCCAGAGGCCCGCGATCGAGTCACATTGCAGGAACAAGCCGATGCGCTGCGCCAATCGCTCAATGCCAATGCCGCCAGCAAGGGCGCGCAGCAGGACAGCCTCGCCACCACGCCGATGCATTTTGATTATGGCACGACCGACAGTTTCGCAGGCTTCGACGCGGCTTCACCGATCGGCATGGCGCTGGCGCTGGGGGCGCAGTCCTTCCTCGCCGCGCTCGGCTTGCTCACGATCGTGCTGGCGGGCGGCCTCCCCTGGGCGCTGCTGGCGCTGGCAGGCTGGTGGCTCTGGCGGCAGGTCCGCGCGCGCCTTGGCGCTGCACCTCAAAGTTTGGCGCAGGGCTGACAAGCGGCTAGGGTCGCGCTCCATGCGATCCGTCCTCCTTGCCTGCCTGATGGTGCTCACCGCGATGGCCGACCCGAAACTCCTCAAATGGCCCGATCTGGTGGGGCGCCCCCGGCCCATGCCCGATGTGACGATCAGCTATGGCGCAGATGCGTACCAGAAGATCGATCTCTGGCTGCCCAAGGTGCCCGGCAAGCATCGCACCGTGGTGATGGTGCATGGCGGCTGCTGGCAGACCGAGATTGCCGATCGCAGCCTGATGAACTGGATTGCGGCTGATCTGCGCGGGCGCGGCTATGCGGTGTGGAACATCGATTATCGCGGCGTCGACCGCGCGGGCGGCGGCTATCCGGGCACTTTCGCCGATGGGGGTGCGGCAGCAGACGCGCTGCGCGATGCCGCTGCGCGTTACCAGCTTGATCTGACCCGCGTGGTCGCGATTGGGCATTCGGCGGGCGGGCACCTCGCGCTATGGCTGGCGGGGCGCGCGCGATTGCCGAAGGGGAGCGCGCTGCGAACCGCGCAGCCGCTCGCCATCGCACATGTCATCAGCCTGGGCGGCTTGCCCGATCTGGAGGCAGTGGCGGCCAGCCCCGACAATGGCTGCGGCACCGACGTGATCGCCAAGCTCACCGGTGCGCCCTCGCCCGATCATCCCGATGTGTTCGCCGATACCTCGGTCCCGCGCCTGTTGCCGCTGGGCGTTGCGCAGGATCTGGTGAATGGCGAGAATGACCGGATCATCCCGATGCGGCTGGGCACTGGCTATACGGCCAAGGCAAGCGCGAGCGGGGATCCGGTGACCCTCCACCGCATTCCCGCCACCGGCCATGTCGAACTGATCGCGCCCGAAAGTGCGGCTTGGGCAAAGACCGTCGCGCTGATCGGGGCGGCGTTCGAGAAATGATGACGCTCGAAAACGCCCGCGCGCGCGACGCCGCCGATCCGCTGCGTGCCTTTCGCGATCGGTTCGCGCTGCCCGATGGCGTGATCTACCTCGACGGCAATTCGCTGGGCGCGCTGCCCAAGGCAACGGCCGCGCGCGTCGATGATCTGGTGACGCGGCAATGGGGCGATCGGTTGATCCGCAGCTGGAACGAGGGGTGGATCGACGCGCCGCAGCGCATCGGCGACAAGATTGCGCGGCTGATCGGCGCTGAACCCGGCGAAGTCATCGCCACTGATTCCACCTCGGTCAATCTGTTCAAACTGTTGAGCGCCGCCCTCCACGCGCAGCCCGACCGGCGTGTGATCCTGAGCGAGGCCGGGAATTTCCCCACCGACCTGCATATTGCCGAAGGGGTCGCGGCCAGCATCCCCGGGGCCAGCCTACGCGCGGTGCCGCGCGACCGGCTCGCCGACGCGCTGGGGCGCGATGTCGCGGTGCTGATGCTGACGCAGGTGCATTATAAAACGGCCGAACGGTTCGACATCGCCGATTGGACCGCGCGCGCCCATACCGCAGGCGCCCTGACGCTATGGGATTTGAGCCATAGCGCCGGCGCAATCCCGGTCGACCTGAACCGGGCAGGCGCCGATCTGGCAGTCGGGTGCGGGTATAAATATCTGAACGGTGGGCCCGGCGCGCCTGCGTTTCTGTTTGTGGCGCAACGACATCAGCATCGGCTGGCCAATCCGCTGTCGGGGTGGATGGGCCATGCCGCGCCGTTTGAGTTTGCCGATGGCTATGCCCCCGGCATCCGGCGCTGGCTGACGGGCACGCCGCCGATCGTCGCGATGGCCGCGCTTGAGGAGGGGGTCGACCTGATGCTGATGGCCGATCCGTCGATGATCGCGGCGAAAAGCGCAGCGCTGTTCGATACCATGGCGGCGATTGGCGATGCGCTGGAGCTGGCGTGCATTTCCCCAAGCGATCCGGCGCGGCGCGGTTCGCACATCGCGTTTCGGCACCCGCACGCCTATGCGCTGTGTCAGGCGTTGATCGCGCGCGGGGTGATTGGCGATTTTCGTACCCCCGATGTGCTGCGGCTCGGCCTGACCCCGCTCTATCTGGGATTTGAGGATGTGGTGCGGGCGGGCGACATTCTTGGCGATGTGCTGCAAACCGGCGCGTATCGCGACCCAGGCTTTGCAAAGCGGATGACGGTTACATAGGCCGTGACATAAGCCACGCCAGATGCGTTGCGCGACTTGGCGCCATCCTGTATGGCGAATCCTTCCCGCCCCGGCTTTCGCGCGATCCCAGATAGTCGCGCCGCCGGGGCACATTATTTGTGAAAGACAATGCGCATGGCTCGCCGCCGCCAAATCTATGAGGGCAAGGCCAAGATCCTTTACGAAGGCCCCGAACCCGGCACGCTCATCCAATATTTCAAGGATGATGCAACCGCGTTCAACGCGCAGAAAAAGGGCACGATCAGCGGTAAGGGCGTCCTCAACAACCGCATTTCAGAGCATGTCTTCACCCTTCTCGCGCTGATCGGGGTGCCGACGCACTTCATCCGCCGCCTCAACATGCGCGAACAATTGATCCGGCAGGTCGAAATCGTGCCGATCGAAGTGGTGGTGCGCAATGTCGTCGCCGGCAGCCTCGCCAAGCGGCTGGGGATTGAGGAAGGAACGCAGCTTCCGCGCACGATCATCGAATATTATTATAAGGATGACGCGCTCGGCGATCCTATGATTACCGATGAACATATCGCTGCATTCGGTTGGGCCAGTCAGGAGGAA
>PNLG01000110.1 GCA_013822915.1 Sphingomonas sp.
TCCCGGCCCAAGTTCCCTATACCCGCTATTTCCTGGCGCGGTTGCTCCAGTTTCAATTCTACAAGGCGGCGTGCGATCAGGCAGGATGGACGGGGCCGCTCCACCGCTGTTCCTTCTTTGGCGACAAGGATGTGGGCGCCAAGCTTAATGCAATGCTGGAGTTGGGTCAGTCGAAGCCATGGCCCGACGCGCTTGAAGCATTCACGGGCAGCCGCGAGATTTCGGGCGCGGCGATGGCGGAGTATTTTGCCCCGCTAAAGGCATGGCTCGACGAACAGAATAAGGGCAAGCCGACCGGCTGGTGATCAATTGCGCCGTTGCATTGGTAGCGCGTGCATGCTAGCGGCGCGCGCTTCCCGGCTGGTTGGAACCAGCCACTATGGAGACATCAGATGGCCAAGAAGAACATCCACCCCGATTACCACTTCATCACCGTGCAGATGACCGATGGCACCAGCTATAAGACTCGCACGACCTGGGGCAAGGAAGGCGATCTGATGACGCTCGAAATCGACCCGAAATCGCATCCGGCATGGACCGGCGGCCGCGGCCAGATGCTCGACGCGGGCGGTCAGGTTGCGCGCTTCAACAAGCGGTTCGGCGGGCTTTCGCTCAAGACGAAGTAACGGCGCAGCGGTGTGCGGCGCGGGGAGCCGCGCGCTTGGCGCAGCCGCGTTAACGCCACATTAGCGATGCTGGGCTACGCTTTCCTCATCTATTGGGGAAAGCGTGATGTTTGCTGCCGAATTTGAACCTGCTCAACTCGACGGTCGACGCCGCAGCCCGCGCGCGCCGGTGTCGCTTGACGCGCGGATCGGACGTGGCGGGCTTGATCGCGCGCTGTGCCGGGTGGTTGACCTGTCGATCCATGGCGCTCGCTTGCAGGTTTACTCGCCGATGAAACAGGGGTCGATGATCTGGCTGACCCTGCCAGTGATCGGCCCGGTCGCGGCAAAAGTCGTTTGGAGCGACGATTTCGTTGCCGGTTGCCAGTTTAACTCGCCGCTCACGGTCGACATGTTTGAGACGCTGCTCGAACTGGATCAGACACCCCGCTCGATGAGCTGAGGCAGCGCGCAATATTGGCACCCGCCCGCCCCGCTCCATTATTGGGCGATCCAATTTTTTGTCGTGAACGCGATCGATTCAAGCACCATGTTACTGGGCTTGACGCAATACCAGCTTCCTAACGGCTGAATTCCGTCATTCGCACCGGTGCCGCTCAATTGGCGGACAGGGTGGGATTCGAACCCACGGTGGGCTTGCACCCACGGCGGTTTTCAAGACCGCTGCCTTAAACCACTCGGCCACCTGTCCTTGTGCCAACGCGAATAGGGCGCATTGCGGCAATTGTGCAAGAGGGACGCGCCGAGCAGCGCTTCTGGGGGGTTTAGCCCGGGCGTCAGCTGTGGCAAGGCAATGCCATGCTCGCGCGCCGCATTACCGCCCAAACCAACGCCCGAACCGCCTGGATGGTCATCGCGCTGTGCATGGCGCTGACGCTGGGGGCGGTTGGGCGCGGCGCGGCGCAGGCGCAGGACGAGGCGGGCTTTCAGAATTTTCTCGCAAGCCTTCGTCAGCGCGCCGAATCGAGCGGGCGCAGCCCGGCAGCGATTGAGGCGGTGTTCAGTGGCCTGACACTCAACGCGCGAGTGATCGAGCTGGACCGTGCCCAGCCCGGTGCCGATCCCAACGCGCCGCCACCGCTGTTCGACCCCTATCGCCGCACGCATGTTGACGCGCAACGGATAAGCCGCGGGCGCGCGGTGTTCGCCGAACAGCGTGCGGCTCTCGCGCGGGTTGAACGGGACACCGGCGTGCCCGGGCCGATCCTGATCGCGATTTGGGGGCATGAAACCAGTTACGGCGCGGTGACGGGCAGTTTTGACATCCCGCGCGCGCTTGCCAGCCTGGCTTATGAAGGCCGACGGCGGGAGTTGTTTTCGGGCGAATTGCTGGCTGCGGTTGATATGGTCGCGCGCGGCGTCCCGCGCGATCAATTGCGCGGCAGTTGGGCAGGCGCCATGGGCAATCCGCAATTCTTGCCCTCGGTTTATCTGCGGGTCGCGCGCGATGGCGATGGCGATGGCCGCGCCGACATCTGGTCGAACGGTGCCGACACGCTTGCCTCGATCGGCAATTATTTTGTCGATGCCGGATGGCGGGCGGGCGAACCCTGGGGCTTGGCAGTATCGGTACCGGAGGCGCTTGACCGTCAGATGCTGGCGTCGCGGATCGTGTCGCCGCGCTGCCCAAGGGTTTTTGCCCGGCATAGCCAGTGGCGAACGATGGCAGAATGGCGCGCGCTTGGTCTTGCGCCGCAGAGCCGGCCATGGCCGGACGATCATGTGCTTGCGACCTTGCTCGAACCCGATGGGCCGGGCAAAACCGCCTATCTGCTAACCGGGAATTACCGTGTGATCCTCGACTATAATTGTTCGAATTTTTATGCACTTTCAGTCGGGCTGCTCGCCGATGCGGTGGGGTCATGATGCTGATCGCGGCGATTGCAGCAATGGCACTGGCGCAAGCGGCGGCGCCGCCTGACCTGCCCGAGGGCGCGGGACCGCGCGGCACCAGCCAGGCGTTTGGCGCCGCGCGCTATGACGCGGTTGGCTATGCAAGCTGGTATGGCGAGGAGATGACAGGGCGCACTGCCTCGGGCGCGCCGTTTGATCCAGCAGCGATTACGGCCGCGCACCGCACGCTGCCATTTGGCACGATTGTCGAGGTAACCTCGCTCGATAGCGGGCGGACGATCCTGGTGCTCATCAACGATCGCGGACCGCATGCTGCGGGACGGATAATCGACTTGTCGCGCGGCGCGGCAGAATTGCTGGGCATGAAGCAAAAGTCGGTAGCGGCCGTGCGGATACGGATTGCCGAAGTGTCGGCAGCGGATCAGGCAGCACTTCAGCGCGGGCAAGCGGCCTCCGCGCGGCTCGACGCATCGCCGCAACTGACGGCGGCGCTGCGCAAGCGGCTGGACACCGGCAGCCCGACACTGGCCTCCGCGCCGACACGAGCCACTGCAAAGCCCAGCCCAACGCCTCCCGCGCCGCGCCCGACCGACGCGGCACCACCGCTGCAAGCGCGCGACGGGCCCTATGTGCAGGTCGCTGCCTTTTCCTCGCGCGCGCGGGCACAAGCGCTCGCGACTTCGCTTGGCGGGCGAGTCGATAGCATCGGCGCGATCCACCGCGTGCGGCTGGGGCCCTTTGCCAGCCAAGTGCAAGCGCGGGCAGCGCGCGATCGGATTGCCCGCCAGGGCTATGGCGATGCCCGCATCATCGCGAACTGACCAATGATTGATCATCTTAGCTGGGGAAACTGACACTCAATGACCAAGCCGCTCCTTGCCCTGATTGCCATTGCAACCGCGCTCACGCCATCGCGGGCGGCGACACCGCCGTTTGAAACACCCGCGCCGATCGCTTTCATGCAGGACCTGTCGACCGGCGCGATCCTGTTCGCGCGCGACGCCGACCGGCGGATGCCGCCCGCGTCCATGGCAAAGATGATGACCGTGTATGTCGCGTTCGAGATGATCCGAAGCGGCGAGTTAACGCTGGACCAGCTCGTCACGGTGCGTCCCGAAACCTGGCGCAAATGGCATGGGCCTGCTGCGGGTTCGACGATGTTCCTGTCACCCAATGAACAAGTGAGCGTCGCCAATTTGCTTTATGGCATCATCACCCTGTCGGGCAATGACGCCTGCGTCGTGCTGGCCGAAGGGGCGTCGGGCACCGAAGAAGCCTTTGTCGCGCAGATGAACGCAACCGCCAAGCGGCTGGGGCTGACCAACAGCCGCTTTGGCAATACCAATGGCTGGCCCGATGGCGGGCAAACCTATGTCACGGCGCGCGACCTGGCAAAGCTCGCGACCGCCACGATCAAGGACTATTCGGCATTCTACAAACGCTTTTACTCGCGGCCCGATTTCACCTGGGGCAAGACGCTGGGCACGGGTCAAGCGATTACGCAGGCTAATCGCGATCCGCTCCTCGGTCGGGTGGCGGGCGCCGACGGCTTGAAGACGGGGCATACCGAGGAAGCAGGCTATGGCTTTACC
>PNLG01000100.1 GCA_013822915.1 Sphingomonas sp.
CGCATTGCTGAACATCATTCGACACCTCGCCCGGCTGGCTCGCGACAATCGCGGCAATGTGCTCGGCATGTCGGCGCTGTTCATCTTCGTGACGGTCGTGCTGGCCGGATCGACGGTGGATACGGCGCGGCTGTATCTAGTAAAGTCGCGGCTGCAACAGGCATGCGATTCCGGCGTGCTCGCCGGGCGTCGGTTCATGGTCGACAGCGCGAGCCCCACGCTGGACACCAATGCGTCCACGCAAGCGACCAATTTCTTCAACAGCAATTTCACCAATGGATGGCTCGCTACCACGAGCCGGACCTTCACCCCGTCGAAAACGTCGAACAATCGGGTCTCGGGCACCGCGTCAGTGGTCGTTCCCATGACGCTTACCCGGCTGTTCAACATCATTCACCCCGCCACCGGGGTGCCGGGATCGCAAACGATCAACGTCACCTGCGAAGCACGCTATGACATTGCCGATACCGACATCATGTTCGTGCTCGATACCACCGGGTCGATGGCGTGTTTGCCCAGTGAATCCAACGCAGACTGCACCACCTATGTGAATGGTGCGGGCACGACGGCTTATAACCGGCCCGCTGACTCCGCTCTCGGCGCAGGATCGGGCAGCGTCAATGCCAGCGTGCCGGGCTATCCCGGCTCTGGCGGCTATTTCGTGCCCGAACGGGCGGGATCGCGAATGGCCGCGCTGCGGACCGCAGTGATCAGCTTTTACAACACCATGGCCGCCAATGTTCAACCGGGCACCAATGTGCGTTATGGCTTTGTGCCCTATACGTCGATCGTGAACGCAGGGCGCGCGATCATGGATGTCAACCCGACGTTCATGGTGGGCGGCGGGGCGAATGCAACATCGACGGTTACCTATCAGTCGCGCCGGGTGGTGGCCGATTACGTCGTTTCGAACACCGTGGTCGCAACCTATCCCAGCGTTACGCGGGACGCTTGCGACGGCTATGCATTTCCCCGGACCCCGGCGACACCGCTCACCTATACCCCCGCCACCGGCCGCGCCACGCAGCGCACCTCAACCTGGGCAGGCAATGGCAATGGCAATGGCAATAACGGCAATGGCAACGGCAACCAGCCTGCTGCCTGCACGGTCAACGAGATCGTTTATGGCCCGCAGTGGCGCTATGAGCCGGTCGCCCATGATGTCCGCAATTTCCTGACCACCGCGTCGGTCGACGATCCGGTGCGGGTCGATGCGTCCACCAACAGCTGGCAGGGATGCATCGAGGAACGCACCTCCACCGCTTCAACCAGCTTCAACGTCAACAGCCTGCCTGGTGACATCGATCCCGACCTCGCACCCACCAGCGATGCAACCCGGTGGCGCCCGGCCTGGCCGCAGGTGGTTTTTGGCCGAAACTGGTTTAATGGCACCTATGGCTATACCAGCACCGGGGCGACAGTGTCGAACGGCGACACGACCGACGTCCGGATCGCGATCGACTATTTCCGTTATACTAATGGCACAACGACTGAATCGCTGATCCGCGGCGGCTGGTTTTCGTGTGGCAAGCCGGTGCGCCGCCTGGCGACAATGTCGCTCAGCGATGTCACCAATTATGTGAACGCCACCGATTTCCAGCCGATTGGCGGCACCTATCACGATGTCGGCATGATCTGGGGCACGCGGATGTTGTCCCCCACCGGGCCGTTTGCCGCCGATACCGCCGCGTGGCCGGGCCGCAACCCGCCGAACCGGGTGATCGTGTTCCTGACAGATGGCGCAATGGCGCCGAACACGTCGATCTATGGCCAATATGGCGTCGAATATTTCGACCGGCGCGTGACGGGCGGCACCTTCACCAATCAAACCGCCAACCACAATGCGCGCTTCCTCGCCGCGTGCAATGCGGCCAAGGCGCGCAACATCAGCATCTGGACCGTCGCACTCGGCCTTGCCGCCACCACCGAATTGCAACAGTGCGCGAGCAATAGCTCCCAGTCGCTGTCGTCAACCAGTGGCAGTGACCTCAACAGCCAGTTTCAGACGATCGCGCTGCGCGTCGCACGGCTGCGGGTGTCGCAATGATCCGCCTTATCCGTCGGCTTTTGCGTGAGCGGCGCGGGACGTCGCTCACCGAATTCGGGCTGCTGGCACCGGTCATGATCGCACTTTGGATGGGCCTTGGCGACATTTTGTATCAGGCGTATCTGCAGTCGGTGCTGAACGGTGCCGTGCAAAAGGCGGGCCGCGATTCCGGTATCGAAGGCGCGCCGACCAGCACGCTGGACACCCGTGTGCAAACGGCGGTGCGGCAGTTGTCGCAAACCGCGACCTTTGTATCGACGCGGCGCAATTACGACACCTTTACCGAAGTGGCCCCCGAACCGTTTGTCGACACCAATGGCAATGGCGTGCGCAATCCGGGCGAGTGCTTCACCGATCAGAACATCAATGGCACTTGGGATGCCGATCCGGGTGCCGCCGGGCAAGGGGGCGCGGGCGCGGTGACGCTTTATACCATGACCGTCACCTATCCGCGGCTGTTCCCGGTGTGGGGCTTCTTCCCGGGCGCCACCACAACGCAATCGATCAGCGCGTCGACGTTGCTGAAGAATCAACCCTATGCCACCCAATCAACAACAACAGCCGTGACGGTGTGCACATGAACCGTCTCTCTGCCTTTGTCCGCCGCCTCTACCGGGCGGAGCGCGGGGTTGCGTTGGTGGAATTTGCCGTCACGCTGCCGGTGATTGCGGGGTTCGGGCTCTATTGTATCGAGCTGACCAACTATGCGCTGGTAAACATGCGCGTGAACCAGATTGCGTTGACGCTTGCCGACAATGCATCGCGCGTGGGCACCGATTCCACCCTGTCGACCCAGCAATTGCGCGAAGTCGACATCAACGATGTGCTTCAGGCGGCCCGTTATCAGGGTCAGGGGATCAGGCTGACGACGTTTGGCCGCATCACGCTGTCCAGTCTGGAAAATGCACAGCAAACCTATGACGCCGCGCCCGTGCAGCGGATTCATTGGCAACGCTGCATCGGGTTGCGCAATGCGACCAACTACAACTCGCTCTATGGCACGACGACGACCACCGACGGCACCACCAACACCGCCGCCGATGACGGCACGCTTGCCCCCAGCGGCATGGGGCCCGCCGGGCAGCAAGTTTCGGCACCGGCGGGTTCCGGGCTGATGTTTGTGCAGATCAGCTATGAATATCAGCCGCTGGTGACCGGATACTTCATCGGATCGGACCGGCGGATCACGTTCACGGCGTCCTATATTATTCGCGACAATCGCGATCTGGCGCAAATCTATAATCCAGCGCCGGCCACCACCCGCTCAACCTGCAATCTATACACCAGCTAACGGTTTACCAGCCGGCGGTCAGCGACGGTAACAGACCTTGCGCACCGCCGCGATCACGCGGGCGGCGTCAATCAGCGCCAGCTTTTCGAGATTGGCGGCATAGGGGAGCGGCACATCCTCGTTCGCGACGCGCAGCACCGGCGCGTCGAGATCGTCGAACCCGTCCTCCATCGCGATCGCCATGATTTCCGACGCGATGGAGCAGGTGGGCCAGCCCTCCTCCACCACGACCATGCGATTGGTCTTCGCCAGGCTGGCCAACACAGCCGCCTTGTCGAGCGGACGCAGCGTGCGCAGGTCGATCACTTCGGCGTTGATGCCGTCTGCCGCCAGCGCTTCGGCAGCTTCAAGCGCGATGCCGACGCCGATCGAATAGCTGACGATCGTAACATCGCTGCCCGCGCGCATGATCCGCGCCTTGCCGATGGGCAGGACATGGTCGTCGAGCTTGGGCACATCAAAACTGCGGCCATAGAGCAGTTCATTTTCGAGGAAGACGACCGGATCTTCGCTGCGGATCGCGGCCTTCAACAACCCCTTGGCATCAGCGGCGTCATAGGGCGCAATCACGATGAGGCCGGGGACGCTTGCATACCAGGGACCGTAATTCTGGCTATGCTGTGCCGCCACGCGCGATGCGGCACCATTGGGACCACGAAATACGATCGGGCAGCGCATTTGCCCGCCCGACATGTAATTGGTCTTGGCCG
>PNLG01000054.1 GCA_013822915.1 Sphingomonas sp.
GAGGTCATGCGCCGGGCTGACATTCAGGGGGCAGGGGGCATGACATCCGGCCCAGCTATAGCCGCGCAACAATCCCCCGTCAGCAGCGAATTTTGCGCCGCCGCGCGCTTAGCCGATCGCCCCCACCGCGCGGCCCGCCGCTTCGAACAGCGCGAGGATGCGCGTCACCTGCTCGGTCGTGTGTTCCGCGCACAGCGAACACCGCAACAGGAAAGTGCCCGCCGGTGTCGCGGGCGGCCGCGCCATGTTGACGTAAAGGCCATTGTCGAGCAGCGCCTGCCACATCGCGACTGCCTGTTCCTGATCGTTGAGGATGATCGCGATGATCGCGGATTGCGGGGTCGGGGTGCCGAGCTTAAACCCCATTGCCGTCAGCCCGCTGTGCAGTTGCCGTGCGTTTTCCCACAAATGCGCGCGCTTGTTGTCGGCGAACATCAGCTTGCGGATCGAGGTGGCGGCGGTCGCGACCACGCTTGGTGGCAGGCTGGCAGTGAAGATATAGGGGCGGCAGGCCAGGCGGATCGCCTCGAATTTGGGGTGGTTCGATACGCAGAAACCGCCAACGGTCCCGACCGATTTTGAGAAGGTGCCGATGATGAAATCGACATCATCTTCACACCCTTGCGCTTCGTAAACGCCGCGGCCATGGGCGCCGAAAAAGCCCATCGAATGCGCTTCGTCCGACAGCACCATCGCGCCGTGCTTTTTGGCAACCGCGACCATTTCTTTGAGCGGCGCGACATCGCCGAGCATGGAGTAAACCCCCTCCAGCACCACCAGCTTGCCGACACCCTCGGGGAGGCGACCGAGCCGCTTGTCGAGATCCTCGACACTATTGTGGCGGAACCGGACGATCTCCGCATTGCCCTGCTGGCAGCCGTCATAGATTGATGCATGGCTGTCGGCGTCGAGGATGATATATTCGCCCTTGCCGACCAGCGTGGAGATCATGCCGAGATTGGCCATGTAACCCGTTGAAAACACGATCGCGCCCGACATGCCGTAAAATTCGCGCAGCGCGGCTTCGACATCCATGTGATCGCGGAAAGTGCCGTTCAGCATCCGGCTGCCATTGGTGCCCGATCCGAATGTGTCGAGCGCGTCCTTGCCCGCCTGAATGACATCGGGGTCAAAGGTCATGCCCATATAATTATAAGTGCCGAGCAGGATCGTTTCCTTGCCCTTGATGATCGCGACAGTCGGCGATTTCACTTCGTCCATAACGATCGCGAACGGATCGGTCACGCCGGTGTCGAGCAGCGCTTGCCGTTCGGCAATGATCGGGTCGAACTTGCTCATAAGGTCGCGGGGGGCGATGTCGGCTGTTGCAATCGCGGTGATGGTGTTCATTGGCGTCAGCCCTTCAGCTTGATGACGGCGTCGACCAATTGGCCGACGGTTTCGATCTCTGCCTGCATGTTCATTGTAATGATGATGTCGAATTCATCCTCGATATTCGCGACGAAATCCATGACGGTCAGGCTATCCCATTCCAGATCGTGCTGGAAACTGGTTGCATCGTCCAGCGTCACGCCTTTTTTGTTGAACGGTTCGATCAGGTCGGCGACGGTGTCGAAAATCGGGGTGCGCTCGCTCAAAATGCGGTCCTTCGCGTCTGTGGATCACCGCGCCCTGCCAAGCAAATGCGGCGTTATTCTGGCAGGGTTATAACAGCCCCTGCGCGCGATACCATGAGGCGGTCGCTGCAAGGCCTTGCGGCGTTGCCACCTGTGGCTTCCATAGCGCGGGCGGCGGGCGGCGGACGGGGTCGATCGTCCAGTCGGGGTGCGCGATATAGCGCGCACGGTCGAGCGTCAGCTTGGCCTGCCCGCCCCGCAATGCCATGTCGGCGCGTGCCGCCATCATCAGTGCGAGCTTGGGGACGGGGAGGGCAGCCACGCGCTTGCCGACTGCATCGCCGATGGCGCGGGCAAATTCACTGTGCGACCAACCTTTTGCGGCGCCGTCATCAGCTTCGTAGGTTGCACGCGCATCGGGCGCACCGGTGGCGAGCGCGAGCAGCAACCGCCCCAGATCGCTGACCTCGATCAGCGAAATCCGGCCCCCCGGCGCAATCGCCAGATGCCAGCGGGCGAGCCGGAACAGGTCGAGAAATTCGGTATCGCCGGGGCCATAAACGCCGGGCGGGCGCAGCATCACCCAATCGAGCGGGCATGCCGTCACCAGTGCCTCTGCCGCTGCCTTGGACCAGCCATAATCAGACAGGCCCGGCTCGCGCGCGGCCAGCGAGGAGACATGGACGAAGCGGCGCACCCCGGCGGCGTGGCTGGCGTGCAGCATCGCAGCGGTGCCATCGACATTGCCCGCCGCAAAGCCCGCGCGGTCGGGCGCGTTGACGACGCCCGCGACGTGGATCACCGCATCCGCGCCCCCCGCCAGCACGGCGAGCGTGTCGGCGCGGTCGAGCGCGCCCTCCACCCAGGTCAGCCCGCCGCGCGGTGGCTGGAGTCGGCGGGTTAGCGCTTGCACCTCATGCCCCGCCGCCAGCGCCAGCGTGACCAACGTGCGACCGACAAACCCGGTGGCGCCGGTGATCGCGATCCTCATAGCATCGCCATATGATTGCGGTGGACCAGGCAGGTGCGCGGTGCATGGCCCAAAATATCGCCCAATTCATCGCTGCGCCGCCCGATAATCCGGGCGGTGTCGGCGGCGTCATATTCGCTTAAGCCCCGCGCGACCGGCCGGTCGTCGGGGCCGACAATGACGATCAGGTCGCCGCGCGAAAAGGCGCCGCTCACCGCGGTGGCACCCGCAGGCAACAAGCTTTTGCCGCTCGCCAGCGCGGCCACCGCGCCCGCATCGATCCGTACCTCGCCGCGCGCGGTCAGCCCGCCGCCAATCCACGCCTTGCGCGCCGGGGGGGCGGCATCGGCGGTGAAGATCGTCGCCCGGCCCCCGGTGCTCAGCCGGGCAAGCGGGTGGTCGCAGCGCCCCGACGCAATCACCATCGTGATCCCGGCGGCGGTTGCGATGCGGGCCGCGGCGATCTTTGCCGCCATGCCGCCCGTGCCGACACCCGATTCCGCACCGCCTGCCATCGCCGCAATCGCCGGGGTAATGGCTGCGACTCGCTCGATCAGGACCGCCGCTGGATCGGCCGGATGGCGGTCATACAGCCCGTCGACATCGGACAGCAGGATTACCGCTTGCGCGCCCGCGGCCTGTGCGACCCGCGCGGCCAGCCGGTCATTATCGCCAAAGCGGATTTCTTCGGTCGCGACCGAATCATTTTCGTTGATGACCGGCACCACGCCCAGCGCGAGCAACCGCCCCAGCGTGGCGGCTGCGTTCAGGTAACGCCGCCGGTCCTCCAGATCATCGAGCGTCAGCAGCATTTGCGCCGCCGTCAGCCCCTGCGCGGCAAGCGCGGTGGCCCATCCTTGCGCCAGCGCGACCTGCCCCGTCGCGGCGGCTGCCTGCGCATCCTCCAGCGTGGCGCGCCCGCCCTTTGCCAGCCCCAGCCGCCGCGCGCCCAGCGCAATCGCGCCGGAGGACACAATCGCCACTTGCTGCCCGTCGCGCACCCGCGCCGCAATATCGGCAGCGAGCGTCGCCAGCCAATCGCTGCGTAGTGCCCCTGTATCGTCAACCAGCAGGGACGACCCGATCTTCACGATCAACCGGGGGCAGATCTTGGTGTCGAGCCCGCTCAGATCGGCGACCATTCGCCCGGCTCCTCGTCCGCCTCAGCTTCCGGCATTGCGGGCGCTGCTTCGGCGGGGCCAATCACGTCCACTAGCCGGTCGAGCACTGCCTCAAGCCCCGTGCCCGCCGCCCCCGACAACAGCATCACCTCGCCCTTTGACGCGCGCTTGAGCTTGGTCGCGAGCTTCTTGACCTCCGCCGGGTCGAGCGCGTCGATTTTGTTCAGCGCGATCACTTCGGGCTTGTCGATCAGCCCGGCCCCGTACGCGTCGAGTTCTCCACGCACGATCCGGTAGTTTTCCACAGGGTTATCCCCGGTTGCATCCACAAGGTGAAGCAACACCCGGCACCGCTCGATATGGCCCAGAAA
>PNLG01000214.1 GCA_013822915.1 Sphingomonas sp.
ATCGCGCTGGCGGCGATTGCCGGGCGAATGGGCGGGCAAACGGCGCGCGCACCGTTTCGGATGCCGCTTTACCCGCTCGCTCCGCTCGTTACGCTGAGCGCGCTGGGGTATATTGTTTGGCTTAACTGGCTCGATCCGGGCGAGGGCCGCACCGGATTGCTGATGACTGGCGCGCAGATCTTGCTATCGGCGGCCTATTACCGGCTGGTGTTGAAACCGCGCGGCAATTGGGAAGTTTATGTCCCGACGGCGGCGGCGGGCTGATCAAGCCCGCACGAGCGCGTCGATGGCGCTTTGCAGGATATAGCTCGCCGCAAGCTTGTCGACGCGTTCGGCGCGCTTGGCGCGGCTGATATCCTCCGCGATCATCTGGCGCTCAACGGCCTGGGTGGACCAGCGCTCGTCCTGAAGGAAAATCGGCAGGTCCCAATCGGCAAGGTTGCGGGCAAAGGCGCGGCTGGACTGCGAGCGCGGGCTCTCGCTCCCGTCGGTCAGGTTGAGCGGCAGGCCAATGACGATCCCTGCCACCTGTTGTTCGGCGACAAGGGTGGCAAGCGCTGCCTTGTCGGCGGTGAATTTGGTGCGGCGGATCAGGATCGCGGGCGAGGCAAAGCTCCACCCCGCGTCACATAGCGCAGTGCCGATCGTCTTCGTGCCGACGTCAAGCCCGATTAACCGCCCGCCGCCCGGCAAAGCGGCGCGAAACGCGGCGCGATCGGTCGTAATCACTGCGCGCTGAAGCTGGTCAACCGCCGCGCGGCATCGGCGCGAACATTGGCCCAGAACAGGCTATAGTCGAACACGTGATAATTATTCCCCGGCAGCACATATTGCCCGATGTCCGCAGGCGGCGGCCCGATGAGGATGAACCCGCGCCCCGAACAGCGCGCGCCCACTTGCCCCGCGCCGATGCGCGCCGCCTTGAAATCGGCGGAGGGGAAAAGCGTGCCCAGGTTCGCGCTGGCGGGTGCGTCAGCGCCCGGCGTGCCGGTGATCGGATTGGTGCAGACCATCGCTGTGCCGCGCCGCGCCGCGCCCGTCAGCCCGGCTGAGTTGTCGAATGTTTCGAGGATCAGCGATGGATCGGCAGGTTCGGCAAAGCTTTGCCATGACAGGATGCACCCGCTCTGGTCGGCGCGCGCGCATTCGGGCAGGCCCAGCGCGGGCAGATCGGCGGTGCGCGAAATTGGCCAGCCAATTACATAAGCGGCAACGATGCGCCGCGCGAGCGGCTGTCCAGCCACCCGCTCTTGCAGCAAGCGGGTCAGGTGGAGCGCGCCCTGGCTGTGCCCGGCCAGAATAATCGGGCGGTCGGGGCCGACTTCGCGCAAAAATTCGTCAAATGCGGCCACGACATCGCCGTAAGCCAGATCGAGCGCGCGCTGCGCCTCGGCCTGTGTCGTCAGGAACGCGCCAAACGTCGCCTGGCGATAGCGCGGGGCCCAGATCGCCGCGCTTTCGTTGAATGCGCTTGCCTGCCCGCGCAGAAACAGCGCGGCGCGGTCATTGGCGGGGGCATCGTCGAGCGGCGCATTCCACCGGCTGCGGTCGAGATAGGAGGTGGGGTGGAGGAAGAACAGCGCCGCCTGCGGATCGGTGGCGCTTTGGCGGCCCGCCGGAGTCCAGCGCGCGGGGTTGCCGGGCTTGTCGGGCCGGGCGATCCACATTTTTGCGTCGGCATAGCGCCCGCTCGGCACGCCGGGCAACGCCTCAAACGCCACCGACGGCACAAGGGCTGCCCGCATCATCTGCGCGCCGAACAGGCGATAGGCAAGGGCAGCGGCGATGGTCATGGCGATCAAAAAAGCAACCAGATAGAGGAATTTACGAGCCAAAATGCGGACACTCCAACCACGGGCAATCGCGGTGATGGGCGCAGCGCCCATCATCATGGGTCGGCACCCGCACGTCGCGCGACTGTCCTTGCCCGATGGGCGACGGGCTGGCAATCTTTGGCGGCGCCGTTGCACACATCGGTTGCACCGCGTGCGTCGCCAGTGCTAGCCGCTTCATTCATGGCTGTAGATATCCCCACCGTCAAAAAAATCGCGAACCTGGCCCGGATCGCGATTACCGAGGAAGAGGCAGCGCGGATTGCGCCCGAACTCGACAATATCATGGGCTGGATCGAGCAATTGGGCGAGGTCGACACGCAGGAGGTCGAGCCCATGACGGCGGTGATTGCCAATCATCTTCGCCTGCGCGACGATGTGGTGAGCGATGGCGATGTGCGTGATGCGGTGCTCGCCAATGCGCCGCTGGCCGATCGCGGCTTTTTCACCGTGCCAAAGGTGATCGAATAATGACCGACCTGACCGATTTGGGCATTGCGGCGATCCGCGATGGGGTGCGGCTGGGCAGTTTTTCGGCGGCCGAAATCGCCGATGCGTTCATCGTGAAGGTGAGCCGGGCAAAGGCGCTGAACGCTTTCCTCGTCGAAACGCCCGATCACGCGATGGCGGCAGCGCGCGACGCCGATGCCGCGCGGGCGGCGGGCGAGCTGCTGAAGCCGCTCGCCGGGGTGCCGATTGGCATGAAGGATTTATTTTGCACGCGCGGCGTGGCGACGACCGCGGGCAGCCTCATTCTGGAGGGGTTCACGCCCCCTTATGAATCAACGGTTTCGGGCAATTTGTTCGCAGCGGGTGCGGGGATGCTCGGCAAGCTGAACATGGATCAGTTTGCGATGGGATCATCGAATGAGACATCCGCGTTCGGTAATGTCATTTCGCCATGGCGGCGCGCAGACGGTGGTAATGCGGCGCTCGCCCCCGGCGGATCGTCGGGCGGGTCATCGGCAGCAGTGGCGGCCCGGCTGTGCCCCGGCGCGACTGGCACCGACACCGGCGGGTCGATTCGCCAGCCCGCGGCGTTTGTCGGCATTTCGGGGATCAAGCCCACCTATGGCCGCTGTTCGCGCTGGGGCGTGGTCGCCTTTGCCTCCTCGCTCGATCAAGCCGGGCCGATGGCGCGCGATGTGCGCGATTGTGCGATCATGCTGGAAGCGATGGCGGGGTTTGATGCCAAGGACGCGACCTCGCTCAACCTGCCCGTGCCACAGTGGGAAGCCGGGCTGAACGCCAGCATGGTGGGCAAACGGATCGGCATCCCGCGCGAGTACCGCGTCGAGAACATGCCGGTTGAAATCGATGCGCTGTGGCAGCAAGGGATTGACTGGCTGCGCGATGCGGGCGCCGAGATTGTCGAAGTCTCGCTCCCCCATACCAAATATGCGCTGCCCGCTTACTACATCATCGCGCCGGCGGAAGCGTCGTCCAACCTCGCGCGCTATGATGGCGTGCGTTATGGCCTGCGCGACCTGCCCGAGGGTGCGAACCTTCAGGACATGTATGCCGCCACCCGCGCGGCGGGGTTTGGCGATGAAGTGAAGCGCCGGATCATGATCGGCACTTATGTATTGTCGGCAGGGTTTTACGACGCCTACTTCACACAGGCTTCGAAGGTGCGCACGCTGATCGCGCGCGATTTCGACCGCGCGTTTAAAGCCTGTGATTACCTGCTCACCCCGACCGCGCCGAGCGCCGCCTTTGCGCTGGGCGAGAAAAGTGCGGACCCGATCGCGATGTATTTGAACGACGTGTTCACGGTGCCTTCGTCGCTCGCGGGCTTGCCCGCGATGAGCGTGCCGGGCGGGCTTGACAAGGCGGGGCTGCCGCTGGGCCTCCAAATCATCGGCCGCGCGCTCGATGAGCAGGGGGTGCTGAACGCCTGCCTCGCGATCGAGGAACGGGCAGGGTTTGTCGCACGACCGGAGGCTTGGTGGTGAGCAATTATACGATCAAAGGCGACACTGGTGACTGGGAAGTTGTCGTCGGCCTCGAAGTCCATGCGCAGGTCACGTCCAACGCTAAGCTGTTCTCCGGTGCTGCCACCGCGTTCGGGGCGGAGCCGAACACGCAGGTATCTTTGGTGGATGCGGCGATGCCCGGCATGCTCCCCGTGCCCAACCGCGAGTGTATTCGTCAGGCGGTGCGCACTGGGATGGCGATTGACGCGCAG
>PNLG01000155.1 GCA_013822915.1 Sphingomonas sp.
GTTTCAAGCCGCACCAGATCACTGCCCAAAATCTGGCGCGCCGCCGGGATCAGCGCAAAGCGTGCCCAGCCCGTAAACCCGCGCGCCAGGCCGCAGCGCATCCCCTTCAACCCGGTGACCGGCACGCCAACGTCGATCAACTGCACCGCGCCGATCAGCGAGCAGCCGCTGCCATAATCGCGGTCGGGGATGGGGGAGTAGCGCACGCCGGTCCGCGCCAGATCGGCAAAGCAGGCCGCTGTCTCGCGGTCGGTCGGCGCGGCAATTGCGGCCGGGCGTGACGCGGGCGGGCGCGCAGGCGGCGCGCGGTCGCCAATCCCGCAAGCGGCGAGGAGGAGGAGAGGCAAGATCGGCAGGATCGGGGCGGCGCGCATAACGTGCCACAATAGCGGCGGCGCGAGCGGCCGCGCAATGCCGCCGCAGGTGACGCGACGCACGCCTGGTGATCCTGATCGCACGCGCGGTCGAAAATGATGCATCAAACTGCCAGTTCATGGCAGTATGCGATCAACCGGGCGGTTTCCGAAAAAAAAGGCTGACCACAATGTCGCGTTCGCAGCGCCTTCTCGATCTGATCCAGGTTTTGCGGCGGCACCGGCGCGCGGTGGCGGGGGCGGTGCTCGCGCAGGAGGTCGGGATTTCGCTGCGCACGCTTTACCGCGATATCGGAACGCTGCGGGCGCAAGGCGCACCGATCGATGGCGAGGCGGGCGTGGGCTATGTGCTGCGCCCCGGCTTCATGCTGCCACCGCTGATGTTTGCTGAAGAGGAGATCGAGGCGCTGGTGCTCGGCTCGCGCTGGGTTTCGGAACGGGCGGACGGCCTGCTGGGCAATGCCGCGCGCAACGTGCTCGCCAAGATCGGCGCGGTGCTGCCCGACGACCTGAAGGACAGCATCGCGGCATCGGGCATGATCATCGGCCCCGGTGAACCGATCGCCGCGGGCGACGCCGAACTTGCGACGATCCGCCAGGCGATCCGGACCGAGCGCAAGGTGCAAATTCGCTATGCCGATGAACGTGGCGCCACCACCACGCGGCTCATCTGGCCGCTGGCCTTGGCCTTTTTCGATCGGGTGCGCGTGGTGGTGGCGTGGTGCGAATTGCGCGATGGCTATCGCCATTTCCGGACCGATCGGATTGCCACGATCGACGTCACTGCCGACCGACTGCCCCGACGCCGCGCGGCGTTGCTGAGGGAGTGGCACCGGCTGAACGAGGTGCCAGAGCAATGATTGCTGCCAGAAACTGACAGTATGGCGGCGTAACCCTTTCCGCACGGCGCACGATCAGGCGCGCCGCCAATCAAAGGGAACCGACCATGCCCGATTTCAGCTTCCTGCTGCTCCATGTCGACGATCATGCTGCGAGCGCAAGATTTTACCACCAGCTATTGGAGTTGCCGATCGTCGACCAAAAGGATGATTTTGCCATGCTGCCGCTCCAGGACGGCGTCATGCTCGGCCTATGGGCCAAGGCGACCGTCGAACCGGCGGGCGCCGCTCAGTCCGGCGCCAATGAAATCGCCTTCACCGTTGCCGATGCCGCGACTGTCGAGGCGACGCACGCCGACTGGGTGCGGCGCGGCCTCACCATCCTCCAGGCGCCGACGCAGATGAGCTTCGGTACCACCTTTGTAGCCGTCGACCCCGATGGGCACCGCCTGCGCGTGTTCGCGCCGCCTGCGGCCTGAACCGAATGACCTGGCGTTCGTGTCGACCGATTCTGTCCGGATCGGTCGGCACGCGACCCGCTCGGATTGTCGTCTCCTGCCGATCCTGTTAGCATTCCGCTATCTGGTTGGCCGTGCAGAAGGATGATAAATCATGATTTTCCTGCCGCTACTGATGACTGCTGCGGGCCCGCCGCCAGCCCTGGGCGCCATCGAGCGCATGACGCCTGAAGCCGCAGGCGATCTGGTGCTGGCCGGGCGTGACCACGGGCCGATCGCGACGGTTGCTCGGCAGGCTGCTACCGGGATGGACCCGCCCGGAGTGGTCGAGCTGGACTTGGTCGAACGCACAGTCACCGAACTGGGCGGCTGCATCAGGCGGCGTTGGACCGCGACCTTTCGATATAAGGTCGGCGCTCCCGCAGAGACTGCCGTCCTGTCTGATGCACGTGCTGCCACCGAAGTCGCCTTGCCTGTCGGAGAAAGCTGCCCGTCGGGACAATATGCAGGCGTGGCCCCCGGCACTGGCACCGATGCCGCCTTGGGCGCGTTACGAGACCTCACGCGCATTCGCCAGTTCGGTGACGATGTGCACGCAACATGCACCGACGAAACGACAAGCGGCCTGTGCGCGGGGCCACAGGCGATGCGCGACGCTCTTGCCCGGATCGAGCCTTGGGCAGTGAGCGTGCGAGGAGATGAGATCAAGCTGTGGCTCGGCACGCCGGGTCAGGTCGTGACCGATATACGCTATACAAGCTGTCAACCGATGATGGTGGCGATCAAGCGATTCATCCCGCCACCGTTTTGATTGGCAGGTGCGCCGGTAATCGTTGCAGGGTCAGTAATCAGCTTGACCCAGCCGCCGCGATCGTTAGGGCGGTCGACGGGCCACGCGGTCCCAACGCCGCGCGTGCTCTCTGTAAGGAGAGACTGACATGACTGAATCTGCTGCTATCGACGCCACCACTGCGTCTGCACCCCAAAAACCCGCCACAAAACCCGCTCGCCCCTTCTTCTCGTCGGGGCCGTGCGCCAAGCCGCCGGGCTGGGACGCGGGCAAGCTCGCGACCGAATCGCTCGGGCGTTCGCACCGCTCCAAAATCGGCAAGGCGCGGCTGCAACACGCGATCGACCTGACCCGCCAGGTGCTGCGCGTGCCCGACACGCACCGGATCGGCATTGTGCCCGCGTCCGACACGGGCGCCTATGAAATGGCGATGTGGACGATGCTGGGCGCGCGCCCCGTCACCGCAATTGCGTGGGAAAGCTTTGGGGAAGGCTGGGTGACCGATGCCGCCAAGCAGCTCAAGCTCGATCCCACCATCATCCGCGCTGATTATGGCCAGCTGCCCGATCTGGGAGCGGTCGATTGGTCGACCGACGTGCTGTTCACTTGGAACGGCACCACCAGCGGCGTGCGCGTGCCCAATGGCGACTGGATCAGTGAGACCCGCGAAGGCCTGAGCTTCAACGACGCGACATCTGCCGTGTTCGCTTACGACATGCCGTGGGAAAAGCTCGATGTGACGACCTTTTCGTGGCAGAAAGTGTTGGGCGGGGAGGGCGCGCACGGCGTCACCATCCTGGGCCCGCGCGCGGTGGAGCGGTTGACAAGCCATACGCCTGCCTGGCCGCTCCCCAAAATCTTTCGGCTGGTGTCAAAGGGCGCGCTGACCGAGGGCGTGTTCAAGGGCGAGACGATCAACACGCCGTCGATGCTGGCGGTTGAGGATGTGATCTTCGCGCTCGAATGGGCGAAGGGGCTGGGCGGGCTCGACGGGCTGATCGCGCGGTCGGATGCCAATGCCGCGGCGCTCGACGCAATCGTGGCGGCGCGGCCGTGGCTCGGCCATCTCGCCGCCGATCCGGCGACGCGATCGAAGACCAGCGTTTGCCTGACCGTTGAGGGCGCTGATGAAGCGTTCATCAAGGCCATGGCAGCGGCACTTGAGAAGGAAGGCGCGGCTTTTGACATGGCGGGATACCGCGATGCGCCGCCGGGTCTGCGCATCTGGTGCGGAGCGACGGTCGACACCGCCGATATCGCCGCAGTCGGCCCCTGGCTCGACTGGGCTTACGCCAGCGTCAAAGCCGAAAAGCAGGCCGCCAATTCATAACGCGTCACCCTGAACTTGTTTCAGGGTCCATCGTGCCGCTGGCGATATCCCCCGTTGCGGCGCGTTGGATCCGGAAACGAGTTCAGCATGACGGATTTAATTCATCTCCCGATCAACGGAGTATTCGAAATGACCAAACCCAAAGTCCTGATCTCCGACAAAATGGACCCAAATGCCGCCGCCATTTTCCGCGCGCGCGGCGTCGAGGTTGACGAAATCACC
>PNLG01000194.1 GCA_013822915.1 Sphingomonas sp.
GCGACGAGCGCACCGCCCGCCGACAGCCCCTTCCCGTTCCCCGTCCAGCGCGCATAAAGCCTGAGCGACCACAGCAAAAAGCCAAGGTCGAACACAATTTTGACCACCATCACGATCAAAATCGGCAGCGCGATCCGAAACTGACCGATCACCACCAGCGCGATCAGGATGACGAACGCAGCCATCCCGTAAATTGGTTGCACCGTGTCGAGCGTCTTGACCGGCATGTGGAGCATGCCAAGCGACCCAAAGCGGCCATTGCCGATCATGTCGCGGTTCCAATATTGCGTCTGCAAAAACCCGCCGAACCAGCGCCGCCGCTGGCGCAGGAATCCGATCAGCGAGGCGGGCGCATCGGTGCGCGCTTGCGCCGCCCCCACCACCCGCACCCGCCAGTCCAGCCCATGGTCCGCGGCATGGCGGTGCAGCCGGTGGATCAGCTCATAATCCTCCACCATGCAATCCGAATCAAACCCGCCAACCTTTACCAGCGCCGAACGCCTGAACGCAGCAAACGCACCCGAAATCAGCAACAGGCTGTGCGCCTGCATCCACGCATAGCGCGACAGGAAATTGCGGACATATTCATATTTCTGGAACCATTCGAACACGCGTCCGGATGCTGAGGGTCCGCAAATCGGCGTCAACACGCCGGTTGCCGCCACCAATTCAAGTTCGGCGGCAAAGGCACTGCGCATCGCCGCCAGCGCGCCTTCCTCCAATAGCGTATCGGCATCGACCGTCAGCACAATCTCGGTATCTGCCTCGACAATCGCCGCGTTGAGCGCGCGCGCCTTCCCCCCATGCGGCACCCGCAACCAGCGCAGCGACGGCAGCACCGGCGACGGCGCGGTGATCCGCCCTAGCGGCGGCGGATCGAGCGCATAGAGCCGCGCCATCACCGCCGCGGTTGCATCACTTGATCCGTCATCGGCGATCAGGATCAGCTCGGGCGGGTCGCTTGCCCCTGCCAGCGCGCTGATGGTGACGCCCAGCACATCGGCCTCATTATGCGCAGCAACAATGACCCCCAGCGTCGGGCGCACGCCAGGGTTGATGGGCGCAGGAGCGGGCCGCAGCACGCGCCAGCTATGCCGCGCCGTGAACAGCAACAGCACCGTATCATATCCAACATAGGCCAGCCCCACCGACCAGGTCGCGAGCCCTTCCCGAAAAAACGCCTGTGCGATCAGCGCGGCAAGCAGCAACAGGGCGCCGCCCGCAATTGCATAGCCCGGCCAGCGCGCCGGGCGCGGCGACAAGCGCGGCGATTCAACAGCAAGTGACCGCGACAATTGCTGCAGAGCGGGGGAGGAGGACGCAGACACGGCAGCAATTTCCGATCAAACGGGGCTTAACAAATCGCGCCTGCAAGTTAGGAAGGAACACGCCGCGCCGCCAGTGGTGCATTGCAATATTGGAGCCAGCGCATGTCCGATGCCAGCCGCTACACCGCCCTTGCCATCTGGTTCCACTGGCTGGTCGCAATTGGCATCATTACCAATATCGCGCTGGTGTGGATTTGGCCCAACGTCGCCGATGAACAGGTGCGCCCGCTCATCAATTTCCACAAATCGCTCGGCATTACCGTGCTCGGGCTGGCGATCATGCGGCTGTTGTGGCGGATGACGCACCGCCCGCCTGCGCTGCCCACCGGGTATAAGGCGTGGGAAGTTCGGCTGTCGCACTGGACGCATATCGCGCTTTATGTGCTGATTTTCGCCATGCCGCTCACCGGCTGGATCATGGATTCGGCGTGGAAGGGAGCGCCGGAAAACCCGATGTATCTGTTTGGCCTGTTCGAATGGCCGCGCATCGGCTTCATTCTGGCGCTTGA
This sequence comes from Sphingomonas sp., assembly GCA_013822915.1. GTDB lineage: Bacteria > Pseudomonadota > Alphaproteobacteria > Sphingomonadales > Sphingomonadaceae > Sphingomonas. Next base: position 1,838 of record PNLG01000194.1, read on the forward strand.
CCCGGCGACCAAGCTTGCCGTGCATGACCGCTTTGGCGAAGCGCATGGGGTGATTGGTAATCTCGTTTATGTGCTGGTTGGGTTGCACATTGTCGGCGCGCTGAAGCATCAATTGTTCGACCGCGAGCGCCAGCTTGAGCGGATGTGGTTCTGGGGCAAAACCGAATAGCATCGCGCCCACCCTATGACGTAATTGTGCTTGGCGCGGGCGCGGCGGGCATGATGGCCGCCCGGGTCGCGCAGCAGCGGGGTCGGCGCGTCCTGTTGATCGACCATAATGGCGAGCCGGGGCGCAAAATCCTGATTTCGGGCGGCGGGCGGTGCAATTTCACCAATTTGGGGACAGCGCCCGACCGGTTCATCTCGGCAAATCCGCATTTCGCCAAATCGGCGCTCGGTCGCTACACGCCACAGGATTTTGTGGCGTTGGTAGAGGCGCACGGGATTGCGTGGCACGAAAAAACGCTGGGGCAATTGTTTTGCGACGGCTCGGCGCGGCAGATTGTCGCGATGCTGGTCGATGAATGCGCCGGCGTCGATTTCGCATTCGGCCACGGCGTGCGCGATGTCAGCCATGCCGATGGCCGGTTCACGGTCAGCCACGGCGCGCGCACCGATACCGCCCCCGCGCTCATCGTCGCGACCGGCGGGCCGTCGATCCCGAAACTCGGCGCGACAAGCTTTGCCTATGAACTGGCGCGCCGTTTTGGGTTGAAAGTGGTGGAGCCGCGCCCCGCGCTCGTCCCCCTCACGCTCAGCAGCGCCGACGCGCTGTTTCAGGCGCTGTCAGGCGTCGCCACGCAAGTCATCGCGCGCGCGGGCAAAGCGGCGTTTCGCGAGGCAGCGCTGTTCACCCACCGTGGCCTGTCTGGCCCCGCGATCCTGCAAGCGTCAAGCTATTGGCGGCACGGCGAGACCGTGGCGATTGATTTTGCGCCGGATGCCCCGCCCGACTGGCTGACCACCGCCAAGCGCGCGCGCCCGCGCCTTACGCTGAAAGCCGCACTCGCCGACACCCTGCCCGCGCGCCTGGCGGAGGCATTGGCGCACCGTCTTGCCCTCGCGGGCGAGCTGGCCAATCAGACCGACCGTGCGCTGACCGAGGCGGCGCGGCGGCTGAAGGACTGGCGGTTCGAACCCACCGGGACGGAGGGGTTTGCCAAGGCCGAAGTGACCGTCGGCGGCATATCGACCGACGGCTTGTCATCGCAAACGATGATGGCGCGCAAAGTCCCCGGCCTGTTCGCGATTGGCGAGGCGGTGGACGTCACCGGCTGGCTCGGCGGGTATAACTTCCAATGGGCATGGGCGAGCGGTGCGGCGGCGGGCGGCGCGGTTTAGCGTGTGTTCCACTAACGTGGAACCGGCACCTGTTTCAGCGGCGCTGAAACCAGCGTTAGAGCAGGAAAACCCCCTCTAGCACGGTCACGCATTGACCGCTCAGGATCACCCGGTCTCCCGCCAGCCGACACCCGACATAGCCGCCGCGCGCCGACGCCTGATAGGCGGTGAACGCATCGCGCCCCAGCCGCGCCGCCCAATAGGGGGTCATCACCGCATGGGCCGAACCCGTTACCGGATCTTCGGGGATGTCATAATAGGGCGTGAAAACCCGGCTGATGACGTCAGTATCATCGCCCGCCGCCGTCACAATCGCGACCAGCTTGCCGCACCGCGCCAGTGCCGCCTGATCGGGGGCAAGCGCGCGCACCTCGTCCGCATCCCGCGCCACCACCAGCGCATAGCCCGCCTCATACCATAGGCTTTCCGACGCCGGATCAAGACCAAGTGCTGCGACAATTTCGGGCATCGGCTGTGGCTGCGGCGCCCAGGCGGGGAGCGCGAGTTCATAGCCCGCCCCCACCCGCTCCACCGCGAGCACACCCGCCTGCCGCGTCTGAAACGTCACCCGCTCGCGCGCCGGGTCGGCGGTGAGCAGAAAATGCCCGCTCGCCAGCGTCGCATGCCCGCACAAAGCAACTTCGGCGGCGGGCGTGAACCAGCGCAGTTCATAGTCCGTCGCGCCGCTTGCATCCTTCACCAGAAACGCCGTTTCGCTCAGGTTGTTTTCGGCGGCAATCGCCTGCAACACCTCATCGGCGAGCCAGGTGTCGAGCGGCATCACGGCGGCCGGATTGCCGGTAAAGGCGCGATCGGCAAAGGCATCAATCTGGA
>PNLG01000094.1 GCA_013822915.1 Sphingomonas sp.
ATCGGCGACTTCGTCGGCGGCGGCCCCTGCATATTGGTCCGAACTGATATTGCGGATGCAATTGCCGCTCGTCTGGATCGCGTGCATTTCGACGCTCGCCAGATCGGCGAGGATATCGGGCGCGTCGGCAAGCTTGATCCAGTTATACTGAATATTCTGGCGGGTGGTGAAATGGCCATAGTCGCGGTCATATTTGCGCGCGATGTGCGCGAGCATCCGCATTTGCGCCCCCGACAGCGTGCCATAGGGAATGGCAACCCGCAGCATATAGGCGTGAAGTTGCAGATAGAGACCGTTCATCAGCCGCAGCGGCTTGAACTGATCCTCGCTCAGCGCGCCGGACAGGCGGCGGTTCACCTGATCGCGAAATTCCTCGACGCGGGCATCGACGATCGCTTGGTCGTAAGTGTCATATTGATACATGGTCAGATCACCCATTCGCCAGCATTGGGATCGGCTGGTTTCAGCGTCAGGTCGGGGCGCACTGTCGGGCCGAGTGCGCGCACCCGGTCCTTGATATGGGCGGGGCGGGGGCCATCCGGCGTCGTATCGGCGTCGATCACATAGGGGACGTTGACGCGGCGTGCGCCCTCTTCTGCGCGGGCGATCGCTTCGCCATTGCTTCCCACATCGGCTGCATCCTCGACATGGCGCGACCAGCCAGTGCCAGTCCACCACAGCACATCGCCGGTCGGCAAGTCATTTCCGGTCAGGATCTTCACACGATATCCTCCAACAAAATCCCAAGCATGTTCAGCCCGGCATTGCCGGTCGCTGCCACCATGCCGACGACGATCAGCGCCGGGCTTTGGACATATTCGCGCGCGATCATCGCCGCCAGATCGGTGAGCGTGCCGCGCAGCACGCGCGCATCGGGGCGGCCAGCCTTTTCCAGCACGGCGACGGGCGTGGCGGGGGCGACGCCATCGCCGATCAGCTTGTCGGCAATCGCGGCAGCAGTGGCAAGCCCCATATAGATCACCAGTGTGCGGCCATCGCCCGCCAGTCCCGACCAGTCCTGTTCCGACAATCCCTTGCACTGCCCGGCGACGAAGGTGACTGCGCTCGCGATATTTCGGTGTGTGAGGGGCATCAGCGCACCGGCGGCGGCGCTCATCGCAGCGGTGATGCCGGGGATCACCTCAACTGCTATCCCGGCGGCGAGACAGGCTTCTACTTCCTCGCCCCCGCGACCGAAAATAAAGGGATCGCCACCCTTTAGCCGCACCACAAGCTTGCCGCGCCGCGCCTCTGCAATCAGCAGGTCGTTAATCGCTTCTTGGCGCATGGTGTGTCGACTGCGTGCCTTGGCGACGGAGATGCGCGACGTGTTCGGGACCAGCGCCAGAATGCGCGGATCGACCAGGCCATCATGCACGACAAGATCAGCGCCCAGCAGTGCGTTAAACCCCCGGACCGTCAGCAGATCGGGATCGCCGGGGCCAGCGCCGACCAGCACGACCCGACCAGTGGAGGGAGAATCAACGTCGCTCATACCATCACGCTCTGCGCCGCTCGGGAGCGCGCTGCAACCGAACGATGCTTGTTACGCGCGAAGCCGAGCTATCCCCGCACATATCGGGCGCTATTCGTCGCGCAGGCCGATGCCGATCAGCGCGCGCGCCTGATCCGCCTCGCTTGAGACGACCGGATAGGCGCAATAATCGGCCGCGTAATAAGCGCTGGGCCGGTGATTGCCCGACCAGCCGATTCCGCCAAATGGCGCAGAGGAGCTGGCACCATTGGTCGGCTTGTTCCAATTGACGATCCCGGCGCGGATATTGGCCCAAAACTGATCATACAATGCCGGGTTCTGGCTGACGAGCGACGCCGACAGGCCGTAACGGGTATTATTTGCCTCGGCGATGGCATCGCTAAAGCTGGTTACCCGAATCATCTGAAGGATCGGGCCGAACAGTTCGACATCGGGCCGGTCGTTCATGTCGGTCACGTCGATCAATCCGGGCGTCAGAAACGGCAGCTTGCCATTCGGGCGTTGCATGTGCCGAATGGGCCGGCCGCCCCGCGACATGAGCGTCAAAAAGCTCTCTGTCAGCAGGTCGGCGGCCTCATTATCAATCACCGGCCCCATAAAGGGTTGCGGGTCCGCATGCGGATCGCCCACAATCACTCTGTCGAGCAGTTTTGCGAGTTCGGCGAGCAAGGGCGCATGGAGCCGTTCATCAACAATCAGCCGCCGCGCCGCCGTGCAGCGCTGACCCGCGCTGGTAAAGGCCGACTGGACGATCAGCACAGCCGCCGAGTGGAGGTCAGGCGTATCCCACACGATGATCGGGTTGTTGCCGCCCATCTCCAGCGCCAGGATTTTTTCGGGCGTATCGGCAAAGGCGCGGTTGAGCGCAATGCCGGTGCGCGCGGAGCCGGTGAACAGCAACCCGTCGATATCGGGATGCGCGGCCAGCGCCTTCCCCTCCGCCGCGCCGCCGATGAGCAGCCGCAAGACGCCCTTGGGCACGCCCGCCTCGTGAAAGCAATCGACCAGAAAGGCGCCCACTGCGGGCGTTTTTTCCGACGGTTTGAATACCACTGCATTTCCAGCCAGCAGCGCCGGCACAATATGGCCATTGGGCAGGTGCGCGGGGAAGTTATAGGGACCAAGCACCGCCAACACTCCGTGCGGCTTGTGGCGCAGCGTAAGGCGTCCGCCAAGCTGGTTGTCGAGCCGCCGCTGCGGCGTGCGTTCGGCAAAGGCAGTGGCCGAGATATTGACCTTGCCGATGACGGTATCGACTTCGGTGCGTGCTTCCCACAAGGGCTTGCCGGTTTCGCGCGCGATCAGATCGGCAAAGGCATCGGTGCGCGCGCGCACGACATTGGCGAACCGGCGCAACGCCTCTAGCCGATAGGCGAGCGGTTGCGCCGCCCAAGCCGCCCAATGTGCCCGGGCTGCGGCAACCTCCTCATCCACATTGCCCGGCATGTTGCGCCACAAAACGGCGCCGGTTGCCGGTTCGATCGAGACAATTTCCTGTCCGGCCATCTGCCCTGTCCCCATGCTTTTGTCAGCCTTGCCCCAATTTACGCCGGTTTGCCAAGGCTTGACGATCAATCGGCAAGGGCTGTGCCAAAGTCGCGGATAGTGGCGATCTTGGCATGAAGCGGCGCCCAGTCGTCATCGCGGTCGATCGCGGCCCAGATTTGCTCGACCTCGTCAATCAACATCGTGCAGGGCGGGCCATCCCAGAATCGGTTGCGACGGTCCTGGCGCGGACAATAGGGGGCAAGCAGAGCGCGCGCCTCGGCAAACGCATCACCATGGCTATCGTCGATCCGTCCGCCAAAGCTTGCATGGAAAAAGCCCGCAATCGGGGTGTCGGTGGTGCGCAAGCCGCGTTCGATCGCCTGAAGCAGCGCTTGATCTTCGGCAGGCTGGCGGGGCCGCACCCCCAGCCGCCACAGAAATGCGGCGGTGACGGCCTGCTGATAACGCTCGCCATACAAGTTGAGGAGGTCGATCATCGGTGCCGCCTCTGCGATGGGGCGCAGCGCAATCGCGAGCTGCATCAGGTTCCAGTGGATCGCCTCCGGCTGGCGGCCAAACGCATACAGGCCCTGATGGTCGAAATAGGCAGCGGTAAAGCCGGGTTCCCATGTCGGCGCGAATCGCCACGGGCCGTAATCGAAACTTTCGCCCGACAGGTTGATATTGTCAGTGTTGAGCACGCCGTGGACAAAGCCCGCAGCCATGTATTGCCCCGCCAGCCGGGCCGTCGCGCCAAGCGCATGGTCGAGCAGGCGGACCGGATCGCCGCTGTCGTCGCTGTAAAATTGGCGCAGCACATAATCGGTCAACCGCCGCAGCCCATCGGCACCGCCCAGATAGGCCAGCCGCTGAAACGACCCGATCCGGATATGCCCATGGCTGAGCCGCACCAAAACCGCTGAACGGGTGGGCGAGGGTTCGTCGCCGCGTTCCAGTGCCTCGCCGGTCTCGATCAGCGAGAAGGTCTTGGATGTCTCGACTCCCAACGCC
>PNLG01000245.1 GCA_013822915.1 Sphingomonas sp.
CGGTCGACGGGCAGAATGTCGGCGATACGGATCGTATCTTGCGCTGCGACCGATGCATAGACCGGTGCGAAATCAGTCTCCACCGTCACGCGCAGCAATTCGTCGAAGCTGGGGATGACGAAATAATTCTGCTGAAAATCGTCGATCCGATACTCGGTGCGCATTACCCGTTCCAGATCAAAGCCGATCCGGTTAGGGCTATCGTCATCCAACGCAAAAACGCTTTCGGCGCCCGACGATACGATGCCCGAGCCATAGATGCGCAGAGCGCCCGCTTCCTCGACCAGCCCGAATTCGACCGTATACCAATAAAGCCGCGACAGATATTTGAGGTATTTTTCACCCCCCAGCTCCAGCGCGCGCAGCCCGCCGCGACCATAGGCAGCCATATAATCAGCAAAAACTGGGTCCGCGAGCAGCGGCACATGCCCAAACACGTCATGAAACACATCGGGTTCTTCAAGATAATCGAGCTGATCAGCGCGGCGGATGAAATTGCCCGCAACGAACCGGCGGTTCGCCAGGTGATCGAAAAACACATCATCGGGGACCAGACCGGGGACCGCCACGACTTGCCACCCGGTCAGCGCGATCAGCCGCTTGGACAATTCCCCAAAATCGGGGATACCCGCCTCCGACAGGCGCAGCACCTCCAGCCCGTGCAGAAACGCTTGCGACGCGCGACCGGGCAACAGCGCGAGCTGGCGCGCGTAGAGCGTATCCCAAATGGCATGATCTTCGGCGGTATAGTCGTCCCAACCCTGCGGGATGGTCCAATCAGCGCCCGCGCCCTCAGGCGGACGAGTCAATACATGCGTGTCGGTTGCCATGGGCTCATCATATCATGCTGGCGGCGAAGGGCAAAATGCTGATGATGCTCAATCAGTCGCGATCCGGCACCAAACGTTCCTCGACACGACATTTTTCGGGATGTTTGCGGCATTGCCGCTCCGCCTTGCGCTGTTTGCGTCCGGCATTGCGATCGGCTTCATCGCGGCTGGTGGTGGTCCAGTCGACGGCCTTGCTCGCGACCCGCACCGGCGCGGTTGCGGCACCGACCACCGTCTTGGCCACGCATCCGGTCAGCAGGAGCACCGACAACATAAGCGCCGTTAAGCGGATCAATTGCCAGCCCCGCCGCGCGCCTCAACCCCAAGGGCGGGAAAATCGGTGAAAAAGCCATCGACACCAAAGCCGATATGGGCGCGCATTTCCGCCACCACCGCGCCATGCGCCGCCGGATCGGTCCCCCGCCGCAGAGCGGGCGGCAGGAAGGCATTTTCGGCGCGGAACGTCCAGGGATGCACTTTCAGCCCGGCGGCATGGGCGTTTGCGATCAACGCGGTCGGTGGCCCCTCCCCGCCCCAGATCATGCCCTTGTTCGGGCCAATGCCATAGGCATATCCGGCGACCGCTTTCAGCCCCGCGGGCGTCGCCATCGTGGCATAGCTGGGCGCGGCGCCGTCGGGCGGGGCGCTGCTACCTTCCATCAACTGGATCAGCCGCACCTTGGTCATGGCGTGCAGCGCCTTCAGATTGTTGACCTCAAACGACTGGATAAACACGGGCGCTGAGGCCGAATTCCACCCGGCAGCTTTCAACGCGGCCACCAACTTAGCTTCCATCGGCTGCCCGATTGACCGGAAATAGCTGGGGTGCTTGGTTTCCGGATAAATGCCGACCCCGTGCTTTTTGGCGAGCGCGATGATTTCATCAAGCGTCGGCACCTGAAACTGCCCGTCGAACGCAGCACTTGTCGGTCGCAATTGCGCCAGCCGTTCGCGCGCGCGCAGGGTTTTCAGCTCGGCCAGCGTAAAATCTTCTGTGAACCAGCCGGTATGCGCCTGCCCGTCGATCGTCTTCGTCGCCTTGCGCGCCGCGAATTCGGGGTGGGCGGCAACATCGGTGGTGCCGGTGATGTCGTTTTCGTGGCGCGCGACCAGCACATTGTCCTTGGTCAACACCAGATCGGGTTCGATGAAATCGGCGCCCTGCTCGATCGCCAGCGTATAAGCCGCGAGCGTGTGTTCGGGCCGTAGCCCGCTGGCGCCGCGATGCGCGATCACCAGCACCTTTTCTTTCACTGTTACCCGCTCCTTCGCCTCTGCTACCCCGCAGGCCAGCACTGCCAGTGCAGCAATAATCGCGCGCATCTCTTGCCCCCGCCGTGATTGCGCCCCACCTTTAGAGTCCTTCCGATCGCATGTCTTCCGGCAAAAGGGGCCTTTCGCATGCAATTCACCGTCAATGGCACGGCGCATCAGGCCGATGCCGATATCCGCACTTCGCTGCTCGATCTGCTGCGCGATCATCTGGGGCTAACGGGCACCAAAAAGGGGTGTGACCATGGGCAGTGCGGGGCGTGCACCGTGCTGGTCAATGGCCGCCGCATCAATGCCTGCCTGACGCTGGCGGTGATGCATGAGGGCGACGCGATCACCACAATTGAGGGGCTGGCGGATGGCGATACGCTGCACCCGGTTCAGGCCGCGTTCGTGCGGCATGACGGGTTCCAGTGCGGTTTCTGTACGCCGGGGCAGATCATGTCGGCGGTCGGCATGCTGGCGGAGGTCGAGGCGGGTATGCCGAGCCATGTCAGCGCAACCCTCGACGCAACCCTCGACCGGGTGAGCTTAAGCGAAGCGGAAATTTCGGAGCGGATGAGCGGCAATCTGTGCCGCTGTTCGGCCTATCCCAATATCGTCGATGCAATCGCCGATGTCGCCGGGATGACGCCCGCCGCACAAGCGGAGGTCGACGCATGAAGATGTTCGCCTATACCCGCGCACAAAGCGCCGAAGCCGCGGTCGCCGCCATCGTCGACGGGGCAAAGTTCATCGCAGGCGGCACCAATTTGCTCGACCTGATGAAGCTCCAGATCGAGGCACCATCGGCTCTCATCGATATCAGCCGCCTCGACCTCGCGCAGGTGGAGCCGCTCGACGGGGGCGTGCGGATCGGCGCGCTGGTGACCAACAGCGATCTCGCCGCGCACCCGCTGATCCGCGCGACCTATCCGGTGCTGGCCCGCGCGCTGCTGTCGGGGGCGTCGGCGCAGTTGCGCAACAAGGCGACGACCGGCGGTAATCTGATGCAGCGGACCCGCTGCTACTATTTCTACGACACCGCCGCCCCCTGCAACAAACGCGCGCCGGGCACGGGCTGCAACGCGCAGGGCGGGTTCAACCGCATCCACGCGATTCTGGGCGCAAGCGATGACTGCATCGCCACCCACCCCAGCGACATGGCGGTGGCGTTGCGCGCGCTCGATGCCGTGTTGGTGACATTGCTGCGCGGCGGCGACCGGCGGCGGATCGCGATCGGCGATCTCTTCCGCCTGCCCGGCGGCACCCCTGCTGTCGAGCACAGCCTGATGCCGGGCGAGCTGATCACCCATATCGAATTGCCCCCGCCGCCACCGGGCGCGCAGGCCTATCGCAAAGTGCGCGACCGGGCCTCTTACGCATTTGCGCTGGTGTCGGTCGCGGCGGTGATCGCGGTCGAGGGGGGCGTCATTACCTCGGCGCGGCTGGCGTTCGGCGGAGTCGCCCCTGTCCCGTGGCGCGACCCGGCAGTGGAGGCCGCGCTGATCGGGCAGCCGCCCACAGCCGCCACCTTCGAAGCCTCCGCCGACGCGCTGCTGGCCGATGCGCGCGGGCAGGGGCATAATGATTTCAAAATCCCGCTGATGCGCCGCACGCTGGTGGCGACGCTCCGCGAACTGACGGGGGTGGCGGCATGACCGAATTCACCATGGACACCGATTTCGGGCGCAGCGCGTTGTCGCGTAGCGTGCAGGGCGTGCTGGGCCGGGGGATCGACCGGATCGACGGCGTCGCCAAAGTCACCGGCGCCGCGCGCTATGCCGCTGAACAAGTGCCGCAGGGCAAGCTCGCCTATGGCTATGCGATCACCGCAACGGTCGCGGTCGGCGTGGTGCGCAGCGTTGACGCAAGCGCGGCCGCCGCCATGCCCGGCGTGCTCGCCATC
>PNLG01000158.1 GCA_013822915.1 Sphingomonas sp.
GGCCCCTTTGCCCTGACGGCGGAGGTGATTGTTTTCGCCCTTGCCGTGTCGATCGGCATCGTCAGCTATTTCCTGATCGTTCGCGCAGGCGCGACGCCATCATTGCTGTCATCGGTGCTGATTGCAGTGATGCTGATCGCGAATCTGGTGCCGTGGATCGCGCTGCTCGTGTTGGCAGGGCGGCGGATCGCGATGCGGCGGGCTGCGCGATCCCCGACGGGCGGGCGTGGCCGATTGCATGTTCGGCTGGTCGCGACGTTTTCGGTGCTGGCGAGCGTACCGATCATTTTGACGGTCATTACCGCGTCGGTCGTGTTTGAAGCCGGGGTCGATTATTGGGTGTCAGATCGTGCCCGCAATGCCTTTAACGCTACTATGGGCATGGTTGACGAAGGTCAAAAGGAAATCATCAAGCGCTGGCTTGCCGAAACCAATCAGATGGTAAAGGATATTGATGCATTTTATCCTGAAATCCCGAAAAACAGTAAAGATTTTCAGCTATTTTTCAATCGGGAAACCTATTTTCGAAATTTAGAGCAATCGGTTCTGTTTCGGTATCGCAAGGAAAATGGTTTTCAGATCCTTTATGTATTTAATCCACCGACGGGCAAGCAATTTGAAGAACGGGTTGCCCCCGCCATTCTCGACATCATCCGTCGCGACAAAACCCCCTATATCAATCGCACCAGCGATACGGTTTGGCTGATCGCGCCGGTGCCGAACAAGGCCGATGTGTTCGTCTATGCCGGGACAGGCGTGACCGCGGCCTTTCTCAGTCGCCAGCATTTGGCGGCATCGGCACTGGTGCGCGATTATGAAGCGCTGCAAAAGCGGACGCGATCGCTCCAGCTCACGTTCAATATCATTCTGCTTGGGGTCGCGCTGGCGATTGTGGCGGTCACGGTGTGGATTGCGCTGCAGGTCGCCGACCGGCTGGTGCGGCCGATTGACGCGCTGGTTGGGGCGGCACGGCGCATTGCCGGGGGCGAGCTGAGTGCGCGGGTGCCGACGCCAAAGGTGCTGGATGAGATTGGCACGCTGGGCACAGTGTTCAATAGTATGACCGAGCAATTGCAGGCGCAGACCGACGCGCTGCTCGCCGCCAATGACCAATTGGACAGCCGCCGTGCGCTGATTGAAGCGGTGGTGTCGGGCGTGTCGGCGGGGGTGGTATCGGTTGATCGCGAACGGCGGATCCGGCTGATCAACCGCTCCGCGCTGGCATTGCTCCATGCGGGGGAGGCGGCCCCCGTCAATGCGCGGCTGATCGACGTGTCGCCCGAACTCGACGCGCTGCTCGATCGCGGCAATCATGAAGCGGTGCTTCAGATCAGCGCGCGGGGCGAGGCGCGCACTCTTGCCGTCAAAATCGCCGATGCAGATACCGGGCCGATCCTGACGTTCGATGACATTACCCAGCAATTGCTCGATCAGCGCCGTGCCGCCTGGTCAGACGTTGCCCGCCGCATCGCGCACGAGATCAAGAATCCGCTGACCCCCATTCAACTGGCGGCGGAACGGCTCCAGCGCCGTTATGGCCGGTCGCTGGCGGAGGATGATGGCACCTTTGCCCGGCTGACCGAGACGATCGTGCGGCAAGTTGGCGATTTGCGTCGGATGGTTGATGAGTTTTCGTCCTTTGCGCGGATGCCCAAGCCCGTGTTTCGCGAAGAATCGCTGCTCGACATCGCACGTCAGGTGATGCTGCTCCATGAAGTGGCGCACGGCGCGATCCGATTCGACATCAGCCATGACGAGCCGCCGCCGCTCCTGACCTGCGATCGCCGCCAGATAGCGCAGGCGCTGACCAACATTGTCAAAAATGCCGTGGAGGCGATCGACGGCGAGCAAACGGGCGCGGTCGGCCATGTGCTGCTGACCCTTGCCACGGCGGGTGAGGGGGGCGTTGCGATCACCGTTGCCGACGATGGTGTTGGCTTGCCGCTTGAGCGTGACCGGCTGGTCGAACCCTATATGACCACGCGCGCGCGGGGGACAGGGCTTGGGCTCGCGATTGTGAAGAAGATTGTCGATGAACATTTCGGTAGCATCGGCTTTGCCGATCGACCGGGGGGCGGGACGATCGTGACAATGCGTTTTGATGAAGCGTTGCTCGCGGCGGCCGCGATGGACGACACGCCAATGGGAGAGGGCGCCGAGCCCGCGCCCGTCCTCACCCGAATTCGGAAGTAGCAAGACAATGGCCCTTGATATCCTGATTGTTGATGACGAGCGCGACATTCGCGAGCTTGTGGCGGGCGTTTTGCAGGATGAGGGGTATGAAACGCGCCTTGCCGCCAACAGCGACGCGGCGCTGGAGGCTGTCGCCGCGCGGCGCCCGTCGCTCGTCCTGCTCGATGTGTGGTTGCACGGGTCCCGGCTTGACGGGCTGGACCTGCTCGACGAGTTGAAACGGCGCGACCCGAGCGTTCCGGTGATCGTCATTTCGGGCCATGGCAATCTGGATACCGCCGTTGCTGCCATCAGGCGCGGTGCAGCCGACTTCATCGAAAAGCCGTTTGAGGCCGAGCGGCTGTTGCTGCTGGTCGACCGCGCAACCGAGACCGAACGATTGCGCCGTGAAGTTGCTTCACTCCGCGAAGTCGCTGGCCGCGAGGATGAGCTGAGCGGTAACTCCGCTGCGATCAATGCGGTGCGCGCAACGCTCAAGCGGGTCGCGGCAACCGGCAGCCGGGTGCTCATCAGCGGCGGCCCGGGCGTCGGCAAGGAAGTCGCGGCGCGGTTGCTCCATGGGTGGAGCCAGCGCGGGGTTGCACCGTTTGTGGTCGTGAGCGCGGCACGCATGACTCCGGAACGGATGGAGGAGGAGTTGTTCGGGGTTGAGGTCGATGGCGATGTCGCCCGCGCCGGGCTGCTCGAACAGGCGCATGGCGGCACGCTGTTCCTCGACGAAATTGCCGACATGCCAATGCAGACTCAGGCGCGGATTTTGCGTGTGCTGACCGATCAGAGCTTTACGCGCGTCGGCGGGCAACGCGTGGTGCGGGTCGATTTGCGCGTCGTGTCGGCAACCGCGCGCGACCTGACCGAGGAAATTGCGGCAGGGCGTTTCCGCGAGGACCTGTATTACCGGCTGAATGTGGTGCCCGTGGCGATCCCGGGCCTCGCTGAGCGGCGCGAGGATATCCCTGCGCTGGTTGAGCATTTCGTTGCCCATTACGCTGCACAACGCCGCGTCCCCACGCCCGAAGTCGCCCCCGATGCGATGGTGGCACTCCAAAGCTATAATTGGCCGGGCAATGTCCGCCAGCTCCGCAATGTCGTGGAGCGAACCGTCATCCTCGCGCCGGGGGACCGGATCGGGCGGATTGATATCGATTTGCTCCCGGCTGATGTCATGGGGCATCAGCGCGAATTTGGCGGCCCTTCGGTGACCACCGCGATCATGGGAGCGCCCCTGCGCGAGGCGCGCGAGTATTTCGAGCGCGAGTATTTGCGCGTCCAGATCAGGCGTTTTTCGGGTAATATATCGCGAACGGCCGCGTTTATCGGCATGGAGCGATCGGCGCTCCATCGCAAGCTGAAGCTTTTGGGGATCACGGAAAACCGCAGCGACGATTGAGGGGATATGGACGCTCGGCGGGCGGCTCCCTACATTGCCACTCTCGGTGCTGGCGCATCGGCGCATTGCGGGGCCTGGTGTCCCGCCAAAAACAAGGACAAGACCATGGCCGAAAAACACGCATCGCTTCAGGATCTGTTTCTCAATGCGCTTCGCCGCAGCAAAACGCCGGTGACGATGTTCCTCGTTAAGGGCGTGAAGTTGCAGGGGATCGTCACATGGTTTGATAATTTTTCGGTGTTGTTGCGCCGCGATGGTCAGTCGCAGCTTGTTTACAAGCATGCGATTTCGACGATCATGCCTGCGGGTAACCTCGATGTCGGCGCGATCCTCGATACGATGGGCGAGGCCCAGCGCAAGGCGCCGCTGCTGCAGGAAGTGTTCCTC
>PNLG01000446.1 GCA_013822915.1 Sphingomonas sp.
ACCCCCAAAAACACATCCGCCGAGCGCTGATAGAGCTGGAGCGACAGCTTGCCGCCCGACACATGCGTTTGAAACAGGCAGTGGCACGGCGCGAGCGCCATGCGCGGCAAATCGGCCGGATTCCACGCCGACACGATTTGGCGGCGCGAGGCGGGATTTTCGCGAATCTGGCGGATCAGTTCGGCAATCTGGTCGACGGTGCCGCCGCCCGGCGTTTCCCAATCGCGCCACTGCTTGCCGTATACCGGGCCAAGATGACCCGCATCATCGGCCCATTCGTCCCAGATGCTGACTTTGCGCTCCTGCAACCAGCGGACATTGGTGTCCCCGCGCAGGAACCAGAGCAATTCGATGATGATCGATCGCAAATGCAGCTTCTTCGTCGTCACCAGCGGAAAGCCGTCGGCAAGGCGAAAGCGCATCTGATGGCCAAACACCGAAAGGGTGCCAATGCCGGTCCGGTCAGCGGTTTCCACCCCATCGTCGAGGATGCGCTGCATCAGTTCGTGATAAGCCTGCATTGCGTAATGCTAGCGCGTCGTGTGCGCGCGGCCAAGCGCCGTTACTTCAGCCGACATCCTTTGATCGCCGCCGGGTCCGGGCGTGGCCGCACCGCGCGAAACGCGGCGATATAGCCGCCGGCAGACGGCATATCCTCCGTCCACATCCGTTCATAACCGGCGGCGGCAAATTCGCATTGCAGGAGCGCAGGCGGGGTACCGTGGCGCTGCGTCGGTCGATTCGCGTCGACCACCACGACCAGCCCGTCACGCTTGAGCGCGGGGTGCATCCGCCACAAAAATTCATAGGGCTGCGTAATCTCATGATACATGTGCACCATCAGCACGCGGTCGAAACTATTGTCGGGCAATTTGGGATCAGCGGGCGTGCCCAGCTTCACCGACACGCTTTGCAGGCGTTCGCGCGTCACCCGCTCGGCCAGCTTGTCGCGCACTTCGGGGAAGATATCCTGCGCCAGCACGCGCCCGCGCGGCCCAACCCGCTGCGCAAGGCGGATAGTGTAATATCCCTCGCCCGCGCCGATATCGGCAATCGTCATGCCGGGCTTGATCCGCGCGCGGTCCATCACCGCCACCGCTTCGTTTACCCGGTCGCGCGCTTCCTCGGTCGACCAGCGCGACGAAACGATGCGCGCCACGGGCCGGTCGGGGGCCGGAAACGGCCCGGCATAGCGCTCCGCCGCCGCATCGCACCCGCCGAGCAGCGCAAGCACCAGCAAATGGGCAAATTGGGAGGGGACGCGCCGATTAATCGACGTCCTCCACATCCACCTGCTCGCCCGTCACCCGCTGCGACAGGGCAGCGGCCATGAACGGATCGAGCGCCCCGTCAAGGACATCGCCCGGCGCGGTCGAGGTAACGCCGGTGCGCAAATCCTTCACCAACTGATAGGGTTGCAAAACATAGGACCGGATTTGGTGGCCCCAGCCGATATCGGTCTTGGTCGCATTTTCGGCATTGGCCGCTGCCTCGCGGATCGACAATTCGCGCTCGTAAAGCCGGGCGCGGAGTTGATTATACGCCTCGGCCTTGTTCTTGTGCTGGCTGCGCTGGTTCTGGCACTGAACGACGATGCCGGTCGGCAAATGGGTGATGCGCACCGCCGAATCGGTGGTGTTGATGTGCTGCCCGCCCGCGCCCGACGCGCGATAAGTGTCGATGCGCAGGTCGCTTTCATTCACATCGACCTCGATGTTGTCGTCGATCACCGGATAGACCCACACGCTCGCAAAGCTCGTGTGGCGCCGTGCGGCGGAGTCATAGGGGCTGATCCGCACCAGCCGGTGCACCCCGCTTTCGGTCTTGGCATAGCCGTAAGCATTCTCGCCCTTCAGCAGCAATGTGGCCGATTTGATGCCCGCCTGTTCGCCCGAATGCTGGTCGATCAGCTCAACCTTCAGGCCGCGCCGTTCGGCCCAGCGCGTATACATGCGGCTGAGCATGCCCGCCCAATCCTGACTCTCGGTGCCGCCAGCACCGGCGTTCACTTCGACATAAGTGTCATTGCCATCGGCTTCGCCCGCCAGCAGCGCCTTAACCTTGTCATCATTGGCGCGCGCGGCGAGCCGGGCGAGATCGGCGACCCCTTCATCGGCCATCGCGGCATCGCCTTCCGCGTCGGCGAGTTCGATCAGCTCGGCGGTGTCGTTCAATTCCTGCTCGATCGCGCGGGTGGCGGCGATTGCCTCGTCAAGGCGGCGGCGCTCACGCATCACTGCCTGCGCGGCCTTCGCATCGTTCCACAGCGTCGGATCCTCGACCCGCGCGTTCAGCTCATCGAGGCGGCGCAAGGCGCGGTCCCAATCGAGAAAGCGGCGCACCAGCGCGAGCGATTCGTGAATGCTGTCGATATGTGCCTGCGCTTCGGCGCGCATTGAATGAAAACCTTTATCTGCGGTGACGGGTGAACCAGCAAGAGCGCTAGTAGATTCCGCCCTCTCTTTGCAAGAAGTCGCTGTCGCTTGCCCGCTCCGCTCGCCGAACGGGGGCCGCACTCCGCGCGCGCGCAGCGGCGGCGGCGGCTGCATCGCCCGGCGCGATCTGGCGCGCGACGGCGCGGCGCGGCTCGCTCTCGGGCTTGAACGCTTCCCAGATCGTCGCCGCTTTGGGATCATCGCTAGGCCAACCGCCATAAACCGGGCGGCCCGACCCCCGATCGATCCGCACAAAGCGAACTCCGGCGGGCGCGCGGAAGGGCAAGGGCTCCATCTCCTCATAGGCTTTTTGCGCAAACGCCTTGAAAATCGGCGCGGCGAGCGTCCCCCCTTGCGCATAACCGCCAAGGCTTCGCGGCGTGTCATAGCCAATATACAGCCCGCCGACCAATTGCGGCGTCCCGCCGATGAACCACACATCGGTGGGGCCGGTTGACGTCCCCGTCTTGCCGAAAATCGGGCGGTTGAGGTCGCGCAGCACGGTCGCGGTGCCGCGCTGGATCACGCCTTCGGTGATATGGACCATCTGAAATGCCGACACCGGGTCGATCACCTGGCGCTGGCGGATGACCGGGCGCGGCATCGCCCGGCCGTTCCAGTCGGGCGCGTTGCACCGCGCGCACGCGCGCCAGTTTTCGGGCCAGATCACTTTGCCATGGCGGTCCTGGACATAGTCGACCAAGGTCGAAGGCGCACCGCGCCCCTGATTGGCAAGGATCGAAAATGCATTGACCATCCGCTGCACCGTCGTCTCGCCCGCCCCCAGCGCGATCGAGAGATAGGCGGGATATTTGCCCACCCCCATGCGGTTGATCGTGTCGACCACCTTGTCCATGCCGATCTGGCTCGCGGCACGCACCGTCATCAGATTGCGCGATTGCTCAATGCCCCAGCGCATGGTGTGCGGGCCAGAGCCCTGCCCGCCGCCAAAGTTGCGAAAGCACTTCTGCCCCAGCCGCGCGCCCTGATACACGCAATAGGGCGCATCGACGATGATCGACGCGGGCGTCATCCCGTTTTCGAGCGCGCTCGCATAAACCAGCGGCTTGATCGTCGATCCCGGCTGGCGCAGTGCCTGCGTCGCGCGGTTGAACGAATTGAGCCGCACATCAAACCCGCCCTGCATCGCAACGACACGGCCGGTGGCAGGTTCCTGCACCACCATCCCGCCCGACACCCGCGGCAGGGCACGCAGCGCAAACACCCCGCTCTCGGGCGCCACCGTAATGATGTCGCCGGGGGTGAGCGCGGCAAAGGCCGTCCCACCCTTGCCCCGCACCGGCATTTGCGCGGCCCAGCGTGGCAGCGTGCCGGTCTGGCCATCGGCAAAGCCGATTTCCGCACCTCCCGGCGCCACCGCAATCACGATGGCCGCGCGCCAATCCTTGTAATCGACGCCGATATTCTTGTTGACCAGCGCCTGGAGCCAGCCGCGCGACGCGCCATCGGCGCTTTGGCTGGCGGGGAGTAGATCGGCATGCGCGACCGGCCCGTCCCAGCCGCG
>PNLG01000153.1 GCA_013822915.1 Sphingomonas sp.
GCCGCGCGCATGCACGATCGCCGGGGGATACGCAGTTACCCGCTATCCAAACCATCATCGCGATCGGAACAGCAGACCGCCAAACGCCACAGGCGACACGCCACCGCAACGGGCGCGGTGGCGAATAGTCGCCCGCGCAACGTTTATGAGACGATAGGACTGTTCAGCCGTCGCTTGGGGAGCGGTTCCGATGCGTCGGGGACTGTCCGAAGCGGGTGGTAAAGGCGCGCGTGAAGGCCGCAGCGGATTGGAACCCAACTTGAGTCGCGACCGCTTTCACCGAACTGCGCTGCACGTTGAGGAAGCGCAGCGCCCGTTGGAGCCGCCATTCGGCGATATAGCCCATCGGGGTCGTCCCCACCAATTCGCGAAAGCGTTCGGCAAAGCGGCTGCGCGACATGCCAACGGCACTGCCCAAGCTCTCAACGGTCCAGCCCTTGGCAATATCATTATGGATCAGGCGCAACGCATGGCCGATTTGCGGATCGGTGATCGCACGCATCATCGTTGTCATCATGGGGTGCTTTGCGGCGGCGAAACGAAGGATTTCAATGAATAATGCTTCGGACAACCGGGTCACCGAAGCCATCGCGCCTGCGCCGCCGGCAATCATGCGCTGCGAAATCAGGCCCACCAGATCATCCAGCAGCGATTGGGTTGCGCGCTCAGCGGCGGTGATGTGCAACAGTTCGGGCACTGCATGGAGCAGCGGGTGATCCGCGCCCGCCGCAAAGCCAAAATGACCACAGATAAGCTGGCACGCCGCATCGGGCGGGCCATCGCCGAGCAGGAAGGGGCCGTCGCCGGTAAAGCCCGCAACCGCATAGGCGTCATCCAACAGCATACAGGGGTCGTCGGGCGTGCCCAGAATCCGGTGCGGCGCGCCGTTGGGGACCAGCACCAGATCGCCTGCGTCCAACCGGACGCTCTGGCCATCGGCAAGTTCCACGACGCATTCGCCGACGATGTTAAGATGGAACCGCGCGGCATTTTCAAGTGCTGGCACGCGCAAACCAAAAGGTGGCCGAAACTCCCCCCAAAAATAGAGTGCGGCCCGCAACTCTACGGTGTCGAGGATATCGTCGAGCACGTCGTTCATGCACAGGGGTTAGCCGCTTGGCGACGGATCGGCAATCCGCGGCCAACAATGCTCACTCCCGTCGCTTTATGGCCACGATCAGAAGGTCGCGGTCAGATCGACATAGCCGAACAGCGGGCTGCTGCGGCGATTAGCGTTGGCGGCCCGCTGCAAAAAATCGCCGTTGATGAGCACCGCGCCGCCGACATCGGCCCGCAGCAATTTGGGAGTTATCCAATAGCGCGCGCGCGTCTCGACCTGATGCCCGGCAAACCGCCCCGCACCGCCCGATGGGTCGCGCACGCCGGTGCTGCTGAAGCTGTCGGTGGCGCTTTCCAGCAGCGCCGCGCGATACGCGATGAAGCCGTCCCAGCGCTTGCCGGGCGTCACATCGAGCTTCACGCCGGGGGAAACGATATTGTTGCGCCCCAATGGCCCGAACAGGCCGGTGGGGCCAAAGTCGAGCCGCCTGACCCCGAACAAAGTGTCGAACCGGGTATAGCGCGCGCCGGGACGATCGCCGCTCGCAATGTCAAAGCGCGCCGACAGCCGGGGCTGCCACGCCGACCGAAATTGATGGCCGAGTTCGGCGTGAAGGAACCACGCCGATACCGCGATCGGGCGATCCGCCCCCGCGGCGGTGCGGCTGGCGGTGCCGAATTGATAGGCCGCCTCAATCTCAAAATCAGTGCGACCGGGGGCAGCAAGTGTCAGCAGCCGGGCGCCGGGGGTGTAGAGCTGGCGGTCACGGGTCGGCACGCCTGGGCTGTCGCGTTCGTGCAGGCCATAGACATACACGTCGAGCGCCGCCTCGCCCACCGCGCGCGGTTTGTTTGCGAACACTCCCCAAAACGACAGGTCAAAGCTCTCACGGTCAAACGCAACACGGTTGTCCTCCACGCCCTCCGCATCGCGTGGCAGCCGCAAATGGGGCAGGGTGTAAAAGGCGTTCAGCGTGCCGGTACCCGGCGCCCCGATCTGGGCCCTGATGCCGGTAAAGCTGTTGATCGTGTTGCGAAACATGTTGCGCCCGACCAACCGGCGCGAGCCAAGGTCCATGGTGAAGCGGCCGATATCGACGCGGGCGGCAACGCCACGCGAGCGGTCGCCCGCCAGGTCCAGCCCCAGATAGCTCTGAGTCAACTCAACCGCATTGACGTCATTGGTACCCAATATTCCCCGCCCGGCGAAGCGATAGGCGCGCGCATCGACGATTTCGGCTGCGAGGTGCGCAGGCCCCGCGCGATACTGCGCCAGCAATGTCGATCGCACGAAAACCGCACTGGCCGCGCGGTCGAGGCCGGGGCGAAACTGATTGTCGAGCGCCTCGATGCGCACCCGCACACTGCCCGACAGCGATAATCGGCCGGAGGGGACATCGGGGGGTGACGCGGGGGCGGGGAGGGGCGGGGGCGATGCTGCCTGCGCCCATGCAGTGGTTGGGACGACCAATGCAGCGACAACGCTCGCCGTCACCAGCAGCCCGGCGGCCCCGCGCGATCCGGCCAGCGCCGGGCGCCAGCGATTTGCGGGTCGGTGCGCGACATCGGGCATGTTTGCGCCGGTTAGTCCGCGCCCGTCACGACATTGTCGACCGCCGCGTGCCAGCCCGTCAGCCGCGCATCGCGCACCGGCGCAGCCATTGCGGGTTCGAACCGTTCAACGCTGCCGCGCATGATGCTGGCCGCCTCAAGCCCGCTGAACAACCCGCAGCCAACGCCGGCCAGCATCGCGGCTCCCAGTGCCGTCGTCTCCGCAAACGCGGGGCGCTCAACCGTGATGCCGAGCATGTCGGCCATGTCCTGCGCCATCCAGTCATTGGCCACCATGCCGCCGTCGATGCGCAATGACGCCCAGTCAACGCCGTCGGCGGCGAACGCGGTCTTCAGGTCATGCGCCTGATGCGCCATTGCCTCCAGTGCGGCGCGGACGATATGCGCACGGCTGCTCGCAAAGCTCAGCCCCGAAATCGCGCCGCGCGCCTCCGGCTGCCACCACGGTGCGCCCAGCCCCGACAGCGCGGGGACCAGATAGACGCCGCCATTGTCGGCGACGCTGCGCGCCAGCGCTTCGGTCTCAGCGGCGGTGCGGATCAGGCCAATCGCGTCGCGCAGCCATTTGATAAGGCTGCCGGCCACAAATACCGACCCCTCCAGCGCATAGGCGCGCGTGCCGCCAAGTTGCCACGCGATGGTGGACAGCAACCGGTTGGTCGATACCGGCGGCACCCCGCCTGCCTGAGTCAGGATGAACGCGCCGGTCCCAAACGTTGCCTTGGTCTCTCCGGGGTTCAGGCACGCCTGGCCAATGGTGGCGGCCTGTTGATCGCCGGCCAGCCCGCAAATCGGGATGGGTGCGCCGAACACGGTGGTCGTGCCGAATTGCCCCGCGCAATCGACAATTTCGGGAAGCGCGGTGCGTGCAGCGCCGAACAGTTCGATCAGGCCGTCGTCCCATCCGCCGCTTGCTCCAATCGCCATCAGCGCGGTGCGGCTGGCGTTGGTGGCGTCGGTAATGTGCAAGCCACCCGTCAGTTTCCACACCAGCCAGCTTTCGACCGTCCCCACCGCCAGCCGATCGCCAGCCTCGGCAAGCTGTGGCCAATGCCGCATCGCCCAGCCGATTTTGGAGCCTGAGAAATAGGGATCGAGCAGCAGCCCCGTGGTCCGTTGCACCTCCGGTTCATGCCCGGCGGCCTTCAACGCGGCGCAATCTTGCGCCGTGCGCCGGTCCTGCCACACAATTGCGGGGGCAAGCGGCTGGCCCGTGGTCTTGTCCCAGAATACCACCGTCTCGCGCTGATTGGTGATGCCGATCGCGGCAATGCGCGCCGCGCCGCCGACCCGGTCGATCACCGCATGGGCAACGGCAT
>PNLG01000389.1 GCA_013822915.1 Sphingomonas sp.
GGCGGTGACGTCGTGCGGGCAGGCGCGTTCGGCACCCCGGCGCGCGTGCCGCTGCTATGGCAGCACCGGGGGCGACCCGTGGGGGTGATCGAGACGCTGGCGGAGGATGCGCGCGGGCTGCGCGTGATCGGGCGGATCGACGACGCAGCGCTCGCCGAACGCGTGCGCACGGGCGCAGTGACGGGCCTGTCCCTCGGCTATCGCGCGACGGGGGTGAGGCACCGCCATTACCGCGAGTTGACGCATGTCGCGCTGATCGAGGTCAGCCTGGTCGCGCAACCGATGCAGCCAATGGCAAGGGTGCATGCGGTGGGGGAGTGAACCCAACCGCATCAGGCCAAGACATTTTCAGGCGCGTCGCACCCCAAATGCGGCGCGCTTTTTCGTGGGAGACTGACATGACCGACGTAACGACCGACACACTTGCGGCGAGTTTTGACGCCGTGACGATGAAAGCCGCTATCGACCGGCCGATGCTGAGCGGGGCGCGGGGCGGGGCTGGCGCGGCGTTTGGCGGCTATCTGCGCGCCGGGGTCACTGCCGAGGTCAAGGCCTTTGCCGGGACCAGCGATGCGGCGGGTGGCGTCGCGATTCCGCAGGAAATCGACGCGGTGATCGACGCCGCGCTCAGCGCCATTTCGCCCATTCGCGCCATTGCCAATGTCGTGCGGGTCGGGTCAGCGGGCTATCGCAAGCTGGTGACGACGGGCGGCACCGCGTCGGGCTGGGCCGCGGAGGACGGGGTGCGCAGCGACACCGCTACGCCAAACTTCGCCGAAATCGCACCCCCCTTTGGCGAGCTTTACGCCAATCCGAGCGCGACCCAGGCAATGCTCGACGATGCCGCCTTTGATGTCGAGGCGTGGCTGGCGGGTGAAATCGCCGCCGAATTCGCCAAGGCCGAAGGCGCCGCCTTTGTCAGCGGCAATGGCACCAACCGCCCGCGCGGTTTCCTCGCCAGCCCGACCGCGGCAACGGGCGACGCGACCCGCGCATTCGGCACGCTCCAATATCTGCCGAGCGGCGCGGCGGGCGATTTTGCCGCCAATCCGCAGGACCGGCTGATCGACCTGGTCCAGTCGTTGCGCGCGCCGTATCGTCAGGGGGCGGTGTTTGTCATGAATTCGGCAACGCTTGCCCGCATCCGCAAGTTCAAGACCAGCGACGGCGCGTTCATCTGGTCGCCGGGGCTGGCGGCGGGTCAGCCCGCCACGCTGCTTGGTTATCCGGTGGTCGAGGCAGAGGATATGCCCGACATCGCTGCGGGCAGCCTCTCGATCGCGTTCGGCAATTTCCGCGCCGGTTATCTGATCGCTGAACGGTCCGAAACCGCGATCCTGCGCGATCCATACAGCAACAAGCCGTTCGTTACCTTTTACGCGACCAAGCGGATCGGCGGTTGTGTGAGCAATTCGGAGGCGATCAAGCTGATGCGGTTTGCCGCGAACTAACCCTTCCTCAGTTGCAGCGCCCCTTCCTCGCCTGTGGGGAGGGGGCCGGAGATTTGCCCATGACCGATTCCTTTTCAACCCGGGCCGACAGCGTGTCGGCACCGGCCACCCGCGCGCGCCCCGTCGTGCCAAGCGACACTGTGGCGCTCCCCGAAATCCCGAAGGCGCTTTATGTCGGCGCCGGCGGCACCATCACGATGCGCGGCGCGCTCGATAGCGCCGACAGCGTGTGGGCCGGTGTCCCCTCGGGCAGCGTCGTGCCGTTTCGACCAAGCCATGTGCGCGCCACCGGCACGACCGCGTCGGGCATCCTTGCGCTGCTGTAAGCAGCGCCGTGGCGCTGGGGCCGTTGCTGCGCATTTCAAAGGAACATGACGATGACAATCGTGGCGAACGGCCCCGGCGTGGTGACGCTGGGGCCGCAGGACCGGGCGCGGGCAATCGGCGCGGCAAAGGCGGCGCTGGGCTTGAGCCTTGAGGATCATGACGATCTGCTGGCCGCGCTCGCCGAGACGGCGCTGGGGCTAGCCGAGCAGTTTTTGGGCCAGATGCTGATCGCGCGCACCATCACGGTCAGCCTGCCTGTGCAAAGCGGGTGGCAACGCCTGGGCGTCGCGCCCGTCACCGCGATTGCGGACGTTATGGGGGTGGGTGCCGATGGCATTGCGACGCCGCTGGCGCCGCTTGGTTACGAAATCGACCTGGTTCGCGGCGAAGGCTGGCTGCGGCTGCGCGATGCCGGTGGCGCGGTGCGCGTGACGGCGCAGGTGAGCGCAGGCCTTGCCGCCGATTGGGACGCGATCCCGCCCGCGATCCGGCAGGGGGCAGTGATGCTCGCCGCCTATCTCTTCAGCGAACGCGACACCACGCGCCCGCCGCCCGGCGCGATCACCGCGCTGTGGCGCCCGTACCGAAACTTCACACTGACAGGGAGTATCCATCCATGACACGCAATGACGACACGCAAGGCGAGCGCCAAATGCGCGACGCCGCCCCCAACATCGACGACGCGGCACGGCCCCGGCGTCGCGACCGTGATCGGCGGGGCGGCGGAAGCCCGCTTGGCCGCCTCGCGCTCGGCGTGGTCCGGGGGCTGCTCCGGGGCTTGCTCCGGTGAGTGCGGAGGTGATTTTTCAGGCCGCGATCATCGGCGCGCTCGGCAACGCGCTGGGGGCCAGGCTGAACGGCATTTACGAAGGGCCAGCGGTGAAGGCGACCGCCCCCTTTGCCGAAATCGGCGAGCTGGCAAGCATCGACTGGAGCACCAAGGATACCGAGGGGCGCGAGCTGCGCAGCCTGGTGCAGGTGCGCGACCGGGGCGAGAGCGCGGCCCGGCTCCAGACGCTTGCCCGCGACGCCGATGCCGCGATCCGCGCGCTGGACCCGGTGTTGACCGGCTGGCGGATCATCAGCCTGGTGCTGGTCCGCAATCGCATTGTGCGCTCAGGCGTTGGCCAGTGGAGCGCGCTGATCGAGCACCGCGTGCGGATGCTCGCCGAATGACGGGTGGTTTGAAGGTTCGTGCCGGTGACCCCCCCAAAGATTCTCACTTTTAACCAAGGAAACCAAGCGATGGCAGCAGAAAAAGGGAGCGCGTTCCTGCTCAAAATCGGCGACGGCGCCAGTCCGCCGGTGTTCACAACGGTTGCCGGGCTGCGCACGACGCAGCTCCAGATCAATGGCGAGGCGGTGGCGATCACGTCGAAGGATTCGGGCGGCTGGCGCGATTTGCTGTCGGGGGCGGGCGTGCGGTCGGTCAGCGTGTCGGGCGCGGGTATCTTTACCGGATCGACCGCCGAAGTGCGGCTGAAGGGCAATGCGCTTTCCGGCACCATCGACGATTACCGGCTGAGCTTTGAAAGCGGCGAGACGATGACCGGGCGCTTCCTCGTCACCCGGCTCGACTATGCGGGCGATTATAATGGTGAGCGCAATTATACACTGGCGCTCGAAAGTTCCGGCCCGGTGGTGAGCGCGTGATGGCCCCCGCCCATCCGCCCCCCGCCAATCCGGTGCGGGGTGAGGCGGCGATCCGCGTCGGGGGGGCGATGCTGGTGCTGCGGCCAAGCTTTGCCGCGCTGGTCGCCGCCGAGCAGGAGCTGGGGCCGCTATTCGCGCTGGTCGAGCGCGCCGCCGACCACCGGCTGACCCTGAGCGAGTTGGTCGCGCTGTGCTGGCACTGCCTGCGCGAGGTGCCGCACGGGATGACGCGCGAGGCGTTTGGCGAGGGGGTGGCGGCGGGTGGGCTTGCGAATGCAACGCCCGCGCTGCGGGCGCTGCTGAGCCAGATTCTGGCGGGGCAATGAACTTTGCGGACAGCGCCCGGCGGCTGGCGGGGATGGCGGGCATGTTGTGCGGGTGGAGCCCCGACATATTCTGGCACGCGACCCCCGCCGAACTGGCCAGCGTCGTGCGCGCGCTGACCGGCGACGCCGCGCCGTCGCCCGACCGGGCCGAATTGGCCGCTTTGATAAAGGCT
>PNLG01000108.1 GCA_013822915.1 Sphingomonas sp.
TTCGACACGAACACATCGGCATCGGCGAGGAGCGCGTTCATTACCGCCAGATCATCGGGCTTTTTGAGGTCAAGCACCACCGATTGCTTGCCGCGGTTGAGCGCAAGAAAGCCCGGCCCCATTCCCGGCGTCGCCCCCGGCCGGCCCGCCCAGCGAAACACATCGCCCGCCGGTGGTGCTTCGACCTTGATCACTTCCGCCCCCAGATCAGCGAGCGTTTGCGTCGCATAGGGGCCGAACACCACGCTGGTCAGGTCGACGACCTTGATGCCGCTCAGCATCGGCTTGCCGTCTCCCGGTGTCATGGCGCGCTCCCGATGGCGGTGATGATGTTGGCGCGGCCATCATGCGCGATCGTGGCGATGCGGCCAAGCGGATCCTCGCTGAGCAGTTCGGCAAGGGTCGCTGCATCATCGCGGGCGCTCCGCGCAAGGATGCGGGCACCACCTGCGGTTGTGCCGATCACGTAACCGCGCGTCGGCACCCCCTTGGTATAGGAAACGCTATAGGTGTCGATCCGCGCGACCGCCGGGCCATCCACCAGCACGGGCACGGGATCGGCGGCAATCTGATCGGCAAGATCGGCGCTCGACACCGGCACCCAATCCGCGGCGGGCCGCGCCGAATACACGCCCGCTGCTTGCTTTGACAGGAACCCGCCATTCGCCAGCACCAGCCCAACATCGCCGGGCCGCGCGCGCAGTCGGTCCGCCATGGTCGCAATCGCGTGCAGCGAATAGCTGTTACCCGGCCCACCGAAAAACGGCAACCCTCCGGTCACGGTCAGCGGCGTCGCGCGCCAATCTAGCCCCAGCACCTCCGCCGCGATCAGCACCGCGCAGGGGAAGCAGCTATACAGGTCGAAATGGGCGATATCGGCGACCCCCAGCCCCGCCGACGCCAGCGCACGCGCCAGCACCAGTTCGGTCGCGCGCGACCGCGACAGGTCGGGCCGCTCAGTCGGCAGCCGATCGGCCGCCCCCGCATAGCCATTGAGGTACACGCGCTTTGCCGCCGCGATGCCCAGCCGGTCCGCCTCCCCCACTGATGTCAGCACCAGTGCCGCCGCCTGATTGACCGCATCCTGTGCGACATGCCATTTGAGATAGGGATCGGCGACCAGGTAATTCTCTGCCGAGGGTGTGGCGAGGAAATCGGCGCTGCGCTCGGTCGGGAACTGGCTGTGCGGATTGGTGGCGGCAATGTGCGAAAAGCCCGCCCAAAGTTGCGCCATCACCGCGCCATGCGCTGCGCGCGACAGGCCCCAGCGCCCGCGCAACGCATGCTCAAACGCCGGATAGGTCACCGGCGGTCGACCCAGCCCATTGGCAATCTCATAAGGCGAGAGCAACCAGTCCCCCATCCCGCGGTCGGTAAAGTCCGCCCCACTGCTGCGCGACCAGTCGAGCGTGCGCCCCATCCGTAGGGCAGTTTTGTGCGCCGCTGTCGCCTCGCCGCCCGCGATCAGCACGGCCCGCGCGCTCCCAGCAAAAATCGCCTCCGCCGCTTCGTTGACCAGTGCCTGTGGCTGATCGCCGCCCGCCACCGAATAAACCGGCTCAACCGCGCCCAGCCCCAAATCCTCGGCCAGCGTCCCCGGAGGGTTGGCGCAGCGGCCAAAGGGGTCCGGCGCACCCGGCACCGAATCGGCCATGGTGCGCACTACCATCACCCGGTCAATCGCTGCTGCCAGCGCGGGCGCGCCGCTGTCAGCCAGCGCCAGCCGAGCGGCATCCGCCCGCAGCGTCTGCGGATCGGGCGCCACGCCCTCGCCCGCTCCCTCGCCCATCCAGCGCCGGGTGCATTGGCCGACCCCGACGAGCACAGGGGTGCGCGGATCAAGCCCGGTCATGCAACCGCCGCCAGCATCGCCTCGACCCATTCGGGCACCAGCACGCTCGCGGGGCCAGTGCGGCTGTCAGCGAACAAATGGCTGCCCGCGCTCGGCTCCAGATTAAGCTCCAGCGTGTCGGCGCCGTGCCAGCGTGCGGTCTGGACGAACCCGGCTGCGGGATAAACCGCGCCCGATGTGCCGATCGACACGAAAATGTCCGCGCGGGCCAAAGCCGCCTCGATCACCTCCATCTGATAGGGCATTTCGCCGAAAAACACGATGTCGGGGCGCAGCGCCGCCGCGCCGCACGACGGGCACGGGGTGCAGGGGGGCAAATCCCCCTCCCAACCTGCCTGCGCCCCACAGGCCGCGCACAGCGCCGAACGCAGTTCGCCATGCATATGGAGCAGGCGCCGCGCGCCCGCGCGCTCATGCAGATCATCGACATTTTGCGTCACAATCAGCAATTCGCCGGGCCACGCCGCGTCAAGTCGGGCGAGCGCCAGATGCGCGGCATTGGGCGCAACGCTGGCAAGTGCTGCCCGGCGCAGGTCGTAAAAACGGTGGACCAGCACGGGGTCACGCGCCAGCGCTTGCGGCGTGCAAACATCCTCCACCCGGTGTCCCTCCCACAGCCCGCCGGGGCCGCGAAAGGTGGCAATGCCGCTTTCCGCCGACACGCCCGCGCCCGTTAGGATAACGATGGAATCGAGCCGGTTCATTTAGCAAGCATAGGAAATACACCCGCGACGCGCCAGCGCACCAAAGACTGCTTGTCGCTGGCCCCTGCAATCTGCCATGCGGTTCACGCAGCGCGGGAGAGGATGCGATGACGGCAATCGGAATCTTGGGCAATGGCGGGCGCATGGGCCGGGCCATTGGTAATGCGCTGGCCAGCCATGGCGCTACGCTTGCTGGTGGCATCGACGCGGGCGGCGATCCCGCCCCGCTTGCTGCGGCTGCCGATGTGCTGGTCGATTTCACCGTGCCAGGCGCACTTGCGGCCAACCTTACCGCCGCGCGCGCCGCGGGAACCCCGATCCTGGTCGGGACCACGGGCCTCAACACCGCGCATCACCGGCTGATCGACGATGCGGTGGGCGAGATCGCAGTGCTGCAAACCGGCAACACCTCGCTCGGCGTGACGCTGCTGGCGCGGCTGGTGCGCGAGGCAGCGGCACGGCTTGACCAGAGCTGGGATATCGAAATCGTCGAAATGCACCACCGGGCAAAGGTGGACGCACCGTCGGGCACCGCGCAACTGCTGGGCGAGGCCGCCGCCCGCGGGCGCGGCACCACGCTCGGCGATGTATCGGTCATCGGTCGCGCCGGGCTGTCGGGGGACCGGGCCGAAGGGACGATCGGCATCGCGTCACTGCGCGGCGGATCGGTCGCGGGCGATCATCAAGTGATCTTTGCAGGACCGGGCGAACGGATTGAACTGGGCCACCGGGCGGAAGATCGTGCGATCTTTGCCAGTGGCGCGATCACCGCTGCACTCTGGCTGGCGGGCCGGGCGCCGGGTCGCTATTCAATGGCCGAGGTGCTGGGGCTTTGAAAAGGGCCGATATCGTCGATTTCTACAGCCGACTTGCCGCCGACAATCCGCACCCGCAAACCGAACTGGCTTATGGCAATCCCTATCAATTGCTGGTCGCCGTCGCTCTGTCGGCGCAGTCGACCGACATTGGCGTGAACAAGGCGACGCACGCGCTGTTCGCGCGGGTGGCGACGCCCGCCCAGATGCTCGCCATGGGGGAGGAAGGCCTGCGCGATCACATCAAGACGATCGGCCTGTTCAATACCAAGGCGAAAAACGTCATCGCGCTATCGCAAATGCTGGTCGATCAGCATGATGGCATGGTGCCCGCGGACCGCGACGCGCTCGAAAAGCTGCCCGGTGTCGGGCGCAAGACCGCCAATGTCGTGATGAACGTTGCGTTCGGCGCGGAAACCTTCGCCGTCGACACGCATATTTTCCGCGTCGGCAACCGCACTGGCCTGGCACGGGGCAAGACGCCGCTGGCGGTCGAACTCAAGCTGGACAAGGCGACCCCGGCGCCGTTTCGGATCCACGCTCATCACTGGTTAATCCT
>PNLG01000375.1 GCA_013822915.1 Sphingomonas sp.
ATACATCGATCGTGAGCAGCGGGGTCATGCCGTCATGAGCGACCGGCGAATCGGCATCGTGGAGCGATGTGACCTTCAGCTTGTCGCCGTCGAGCACCAGCCAGCCCCAGCCGCTGGCGAAATGATTGGCGGATTCGGCGATCAGCGCCTTGACCAGCGCATCGGTCGATCCGAAATCGGCGTTGATCATTTCGGCAAGTTTGCCCGATGGCGCCTGATAATCGGGGGTCAGCGAGTGCCAGAAAAACGTGTGGTTCCAGATCTGGGCCGAATTGTTGAACAGCCCCTTGTCGCCCTTTTCCTTGGCGACGCGGATCACTTCGGAGAGCTTGGCGCCCTCAAGCCCTTTTTCCGCCAGCATGCCATTGGTCTTGTCGACATAGGCCTTGTGATGCTTGCCGTGATGGAAATCAAAGGTTTCGGCCGACATGGTCGGTGCGAGCGCATCCTTGGCATAGGGCAGCGGGGGCAGTTCGAAAGCCATTGCGTTTCTCCTGTTGTGGTTGCCGCTCAATTGGCGTCGCGCGCCCTTCTGCGCAAGGCGTTAGCTGCCGCCGGGCAATAAATCATGACGGCGCAGCGCGTGGCGGAGCTGGTCATAGGACAGGCCAAGCGCCTCCGCCGTTGCGCGCTGGTTGAACCGGTGATGATTGAGCGCGCGGGAGAGCAGCCGCGCTTCGAATGCGGCGACCTGGGTTTTGAAATCGGCGGGGGTGGCCCCTGCCGGTGCCGCCTCCGGCGCGGCGGGGTCGGGCGCTTCGGGCGCTGGCACTGGCGCAGTGGCTGATTGCGGGCGATAGGGTGATTCGAACGGATCGAACTGGATCGCATCAATTGCGCCGACATCGTCCCAGCGGTAAACCGCGCGCTCCACGACATTGCGGAGTTCGCGCACATTGCCGGGCCAGCGATAATCGAGCAGCGCGTCGGTCGCCGCCGGGGTGAAGCCCGGCCAGTCCTCCCACCCCAGTTCCGACGCCATCCGCCGCCCGAAATGCTCGGCAAGCACCATGATATCGCTCGTCCGCGCCCGCAGCGGCGGCAGCGTCACCACCTCAAACGACAGCCGGTCGAGCAAATCGGCGCGGAACTCATGCCGGTCGACCTTGGCGGGCAGATGTTCGTTGGTGGCCGCGACAATCCGCACATCAACCCGCACTGGCCGCGATGAGCCGATGCGCGTCACTTCGCCATATTCGACCGCGCGCAACAATCGCTCCTGCGCGCCCATCGACAATGTGCCCAGCTCGTCGAGGAACAGCGTGCCGCCATGCGCTTCCTCAAACCGCCCCTGCCGCGCCTTGGTAGCACCCGTAAAGGCCCCCGCTTCATGGCCGAACAGCTCGGCCTCGATCAATGTTTCGGGCAGCGCGGCGCAGTTCATGATGATGAGCGGCTGATCCCAGCGCGGCGAGAGGCGGTGGAGCCGCTCTGCCACCAATTCCTTGCCCGTCCCCCGCTCGCCAATCACCAGCACAGGTCGGTCGAGTGCTGCGGCGCGGCTCGCGCGTTCGAGTGCGTCGAGAAAGGCGCCTGACTGCCCAATCACCTGACTCTGTCGATCCATTACGAAGGATTGGCGCAGTTTGCCAACACTTGGCAAGGCAAATCTTCCTGAATGAGGGGTTAACCGCGCTTCCCCGTCCCAAAACATCGCAAATCAGCCATTTTCGATGAACTGGCACGGTGTCTGCAAAGCTTTGAGCAACTGCCGCAGGGCAGACAACCAATTCTAGGGAGTTATCGAAATGACCAAGTATCAGAACAACAGCCCGGCCAGCACGCTGCTTGCCATCGCCTTTACCTTCATCGTCGGCACCACGCTGATGTTCGGGGCGCTTGGCCCGGCACAGGTCCATAGCGCACAAGCCATCATCCCGGTTTCCGTCGCCTGATCCCAGGCGGCCGAATGCCGGGGCGGCGCGCCCCTCGCTGCCCCGGCCCCTAATTGTCCCAGCTTATCCAAGGAGTATCCATCATGGGCATTTTTTCCCGAACCCGCGACATCATTGCCGCCAATGTCACTGATCTGCTCGACAAGGCCGAAGATCCGGCGAAGATGATCCGCATGATCATCCTCGAAATGGAGGAAACTTTGGTCGAAGTTCGCGCATCGGCCGCGCGCACCATCGCTGATCAAAAGGAAATGCGCCGTCACATCGCAAAGCTCGAAAAGCTTCAGGAAAGCTGGACCGAGAAGGCCGAGCTGGCGCTGTCAAAGGATCGCGAGGATCTGGCGAAGGCCGCGCTGGTCGAGCGTCAAAAGGCCGCCGACATGGCTGAACAGCTTGCCGCTGAAATCGCGGTGCTCGATGAGGCACTGCGCGGGTCGGAAGAAGACATCACCAAGCTGCAGAACAAGCTGCGCGAGGCGCGCACCCGCCAGAATTCGATCGTCACCCGACTGGAAAGCGCGAACAACCGCGTCAAGATGCGCGAAGTCTATGCCGGGTCAAAGATGCAGGACGCTTTCTCGCGCTTTGACCTGATGGAGCGTCGGGTCGATCTGGCCGAGGGTCGCGCCGATGCAATGGGTCTGGGCGCCACCGCCAAGACACTGGAGGAAGAGATTGCCGAGCTGAAGTCGAATGAAAAGGTCGAGGCAGATCTCGCCGCGCTGAAGGCGCGTGTCGGCAAGGATAGCTGATATGCACGGCGAAGAAATCCTGGTCCCGATCTTTGTCGTCGGCATGCTCTTTATCGGGCTGCCCTGGATCGTCCTGCACTATGTCACCAAGTGGCGGCAGGCGCCCAAAATCACCGACGAGGACGAAAAACTGCTCGACGAACTCTATCTGCTGGCCCGGCGGCTTGATGACCGGCTGGGCACGGTTGAGCGGATCGTCGCTGCCGACAACCCCGACTGGCGGCCGAGCACCCCGCTCGCCGATGCGCCAGACCATGACAGAACACGGAGGAATTGAGCCATGAGTGCCAGCCGCACCACATTCTATCTCGACAAGCAAAATGGCAAGGTTTTCGGCGTGTGCGCCGGCATTGCGGACTATACCGGCATCGACGTGCTGCTGGTTCGCATCGCCACGGTGTTGCTGACGCTGGCGACGGGATGGGCGCTGATCGTCTATTTCGTGGTTGCCTGCGCCGCACCCAATAAGCCCAAAGGCCTGTATGAGAGCGCTGACGATGCCCGCTTTTGGCAGGGGGTTCGCACCAACACCAAGCGCTCGACCGCTGAAGTGCGTTCAAAGTTTCGCGACATCGACCGCCGCCTTGCCGACATCGAGACGATGTATACCAGCCGGAATACGCGCCTGGCCGACGAAATCGACCGGCTGCGCTAGGCGCTGACCACGACCTGGGAGGGATTTATGAGTAACGGACAATTTTTCGTCCTCGCCATCATCGCCATGTCGACCCTTGGATGGATGTTTACCAGCTGGGTGCGCGCCAAACATGGCTATCCGGTGGAAAATGAATGGGGCGGCAGTGTTCGCAAAAGCGTCGATGAGGACATGACCGACGACTATCCCCGGACGGCCCGCACGATCGAGCTGCTCACCACCGAGAATGAGAAGCTGACCGGCCAGATTACACGGCTGGAGGAGCGAATCGCGGTACTGGAGCGGATTGCCACTGACCCCGCCGAGCGGATTACCCGCGAAATCGACGCACTGCGCTGAGGAGCAACCTCCATGGAAAAAATTGAGTTTATTCGCTTGCTGGCGCCCATGATCGCGATGGTTGGCGTCGCCGGTGTGGTTGGCTGGGTGCTGACCACCTGGATGCGGATCAAAAATGGCTACCCGCTCGACGGCGGCTGGGGCCAGGCAATCTACCCCAAGACCGACCTGGAAGCGATGGAGCGGATCAAGCTGCTGAGCCAGGAAAATGCGCAACTGCGCGCCGAATTGGGCTCGATCAAGGACCGGCTCGGCAATGTCGAGCGCATCGTGACCGACGGCGCC
>PNLG01000417.1 GCA_013822915.1 Sphingomonas sp.
AAGACCGTCGCCGCTGCCAAGCTGCGCCGCGCGCAGGAAGCGGCGGTGGCCGCGCGCCCCTATGCCAGCCGCCTCGAAGGGGTGATGGCCAGCCTCGCTGCGACCGTGACGCTGAGCGACGCGTCGCCCAAGCTGCTGACCGGCAATGGCAAGGATCAGGTGCATTTGCTGGTCGTCGCCACCAGCGAGCGTGGCCTGGCGGGCGGGTTCAATACCAACATCGTCCGCCTTGCCCGCCGCAAGGCCGATGAGCTGATCGCGCAGGGCAAGACGGTGCGTTTTTACCTCGCCGGGCGCAAGGCGCGGGTGCTGGGGCGGTTTTACCCCGCGATGATCCACCATGACCGCGACATGAGCGGCCACCGCGCGCCGGGCTTTGGAATCGCCAACGACCTCGCCGCCGATCTGATCGCGCGGTTTGAGAGCGGCGAATTCGACGTGGCGCACCTCTTCTACTCCAACTTCCGTTCGGCATTGGTGCAGGAGCCGGTCGCGCAACAGATCATTCCTGTCCCGCTGGTTGCGGGCGGTGGCGCGAAAAGCGATGCGGCGGTTGAGTATGAGCCCGATGAGGAATCGATCCTCGCCGATCTGCTCCCGCGCAACATCGCGATCCAGATTTACCGCGCGATGCTGGAAAACAACGCCGGCTTCTATGGCGCGCAGATGACCGCGATGGACAATGCGACGCGCAATGCAGGCGACATGATCAAGCGCCTGTCGATCCAGTATAACCGCGCCCGCCAGGCCGCGATCACGACCGAACTGGTCGAAATCATTTCGGGCGCGGAAGCGCTTTAAGAAACGCACACGAAGGCAAGGAACGAACCGATGGCAACCGCCGCAGACACACTCGCCCCCACCGCGACCACCAACAATGTGGGCCGTATCAGCCAGGTCATCGGCGCCGTCGTCGACGTGACCTTTGAACAGGATCAGCTGCCCGCGATCCTGAACGCGCTGGAAACCGACAATAACGGCAACCGGCTCGTGCTCGAAGTCGCGCAGCATTTGGGCGAGAACACCGTCCGCACGATCGCGATGGACGCGACCGAGGGCCTGACCCGCGGCCAGACCGTGACCGACACCGGCTCGCAGATCCGCGTGCCGGTTGGCCCCAAGACGCTGGGTCGCATCCTGAACGTGATCGGCGAGCCGATTGATGAGCGCGGCCCCGTCGGCAATGCCGACACCGCCCCCATCCACGCGTCGGCGCCACTGTTCGTCGATCAATCGACCGAAAGTGCCATTCTGGTCACCGGCATCAAGGTGATCGACCTGCTCGCGCCTTATGCCAAGGGGGGCAAGATCGGCCTGTTCGGCGGCGCGGGCGTCGGCAAGACCGTGCTGATCCAGGAACTGATCAACAACATCGCCAAGGGGCATGGCGGCACGTCGGTGTTTGCGGGCGTCGGCGAGCGCACGCGTGAGGGCAATGATCTGTATCACGAATTCCTCGACGCGGGCGTCATTGCCAAGAATGACGCAGGCGAAGCGATTTCCGAAGGGTCGAAGGTCGCGCTCGTTTATGGCCAGATGAACGAGCCGCCGGGCGCGCGCGCCCGCGTCGCGCTGTCGGGGCTGACGATTGCCGAATATTTCCGAGATGTTGAGGGGCAGGACGTGCTGTTCTTCGTCGACAACATCTTCCGCTTTACCCAAGCCGGTTCCGAAGTGTCGGCGCTGCTGGGGCGCATCCCGTCGGCCGTGGGGTATCAGCCGACGCTCTCGACCGACATGGGCGCTTTGCAGGAGCGTATCACCTCGACCAACAAGGGGTCGATCACCAGCGTACAGGCGATTTACGTGCCCGCCGACGACTTGACCGATCCGGCGCCCGCGACCTCGTTCGCTCACCTTGACGCGACGACCGTGCTGAACCGCGCGATTTCGGAGCTGGGGATTTACCCCGCCGTCGATCCGCTCGATTCGACCAGCCGCGTGCTGGAGCCACGCGTTGTGGGGCAAGAGCATTACGACACGGCGCGCGCGGTCCAGTCGACGCTGCAAAAATACAAGTCACTTCAGGACATCATCGCGATTCTCGGCATGGACGAGCTTTCGGAAGAAGATAAGCTCACCGTCAGCCGTGCGCGCAAGATCCAGCGCTTCCTCAGCCAGCCGTTCCATGTCGCGGAGGTCTTCACCGGCATTCCGGGCAAGTTCGTGCAGCTTGAAGACACAGTGAAGTCGTTCAAGGCGGTGGTCGAGGGTCAATATGACCATCTCCCCGAAAGCGCATTCTACATGGTCGGCGGCATCGACGAAGCCATCGCCAAGGCCGAAAAGCTGGCGCAGGACGCGTAAACACCACTTCTTCCACCCCCTCCTGATATGGGAGGGGGGCTTGGGGCTACCATCATGCTGCACTTCGAACTCGTCACCCCTGAGAAGCTCGTCCGGTCGGATGATGTCTATATGGTCGTCGTCCCCGGCACCGAGGGCGATTTCGGTGTGCTGGCGGGGCATGCCCCAACCATGTCGACGATCCGCGACGGCAGCTTGCACATCTACAAGACCGATAAGGGCGAGCCCGAGCTACTCCCCATTCGTGGCGGCTTTGCCGAAGTGAATGCCCGCGGGCTGACCATCCTCGCCGAACAGATCGGCTAAATCCCCACCGCACGCGCGCAACGGAAGTCGCCGTGGTTAGGGAATTGTAAAAGCTTCTCGCGCTATCGCTGACGCCGATCATGAGGATGGTGTCGGCATGAGTGCATTTGGACGGCGCAGCGGTGTGAGCAACGGGGCGGCGCCCCCGCGGCCCGCTTTTGGCGTTGCCAAGCCGATGCAGGGCAGCGGTGCGGCGCAGCCCGGCGATGCCCCCGGCGGCGACCAATTCCCGCCCATCCCGCAAATCATGCCGGAAATCGGCGGCGAGAATATGGTGCCCGACAGCACGCTTGACGCGATGCAGCGGCTCGCCGAGCGGCAGGCATCATCGGGTGACGCCGGCCAGTCGAAAATGGAGGGGTTTGAAACCTCGATCCACAAGATCAAGGAACAGGTGCTGCCGCGCCTGCTCGAACGCGTCGATCCCGAAGCGGCCGCCACGCTCAACAAGGATGAGCTAGCCGAAGAATTCCGCCCGATCATCGGCGAAGTGCTGGCGGAGTTGAAGCTGACGCTCAACCGGCGCGAACAATTCGCGCTTGAAAAAGTGCTGGTCGATGAATTGCTGGGCCTCGGACCGCTTGAGGAATTGCTTGGTGATCCAACGATTTCGGACATCATGGTCAATGGTCCCGACCAGACCTATATCGAACAAAAGGGCAAGCTGACGCTCGCCAATATCCAGTTCCGCGATGAGGAGCATTTGTTCCAGATCGCGCAGCGGATCTGCAATTCGGTTGGCCGTCGCGTTGACCAGACGACGCCGCTCGCCGATGCCCGCCTGAAAGACGGCAGCCGCGTCAACGTGATCGTGCCACCGCTGTCGTTGCGCGGCACCGCGATCTCGATTCGTAAATTCTCCGCCAAACCGATCACGATCGACATGATGGCCGGCTTTGGCTCGATGAGCCCCAAAATGGCGACCGCGCTCAAAATCGCGGGTGCGTGCCGCTTCAACATCGTGATTTCGGGCGGCACGGGCTCGGGCAAAACGACGATGCTCAACGCGCTGTCGAAAATGATCGACCCCGGCGAACGCGTCATCACGATCGAGGACGCAGCCGAACTCCGCCTGCAACAGCCCCACTGGCTGCCGCTGGAAACGCGCCCGCCCAATCTTGAGGGGCAAGGCGAAATCACGATCCGCGATCTAGTGAAAAACTCGCTGCGTATGCGTCCCGACCGCGTGATCCTGGGCGAAATCCGCGGCTCTGAATGTTTCGATCTGCTCGCCGCCATGAACACCGGCCACGACGGGTCAATGTGTACGCTCCACTCCAACAGCCC
>PNLG01000279.1 GCA_013822915.1 Sphingomonas sp.
TTTGCGATGAAGTGTGGGAACATGTCGTGTTCGACGGCCGCGCCCACGCCTCGCTCATGGCCGAGCCGGGTATGCGCGATCGGTGCGTGAAGATCGGGTCGGCGGGCAAGATTTTCTCGCTCACCGGGTGGAAAGTCGGCTGGCTGTGCGCGGCGCCCGCGCTGTCGGGGGTGATTGCCAAGGCGCACCAGTTCCTGACCTTCACCACGCCGCCCAATCTACAGGCGGCGGCGGCTTACGGGCTGGGCAAGGATGCGGCCTATTTCGCGGGGATGCGCAGCGGGTTCGCCCGGTCGCGCGACCGGCTGGCAGCGGGGCTGACGGCGGCGGGGTATCGGGTGTTGCCGAGTGCGGCGACCTATTTCCTGTCGATCGATCTGGCGGCCAGCGGCATCGCGATGGGCGATGTGGCGTTTTGCGAATGGCTGGTCGAGGAACGCGGCGTGGCGGCGATTCCGGTCAGCGCCTTCTATGCACAGGACGCAGTGACGAACGTAGTGCGGCTGTGCTTTGCGAAGGTGGATGATACGATCGACGCGGCGGTTGAGCGGATGGGGCGGGGGCCTTAAGCGGTTGGAGAACGACTGCGCGATTCTCTCGTTCTCCCCTCCCTGGAAGGGAGGGGCCGGGGGTGGGTCGGCCCAAGGATGTCCGCGACGTGAGCCAAAATGGCTTCGACCACGCCCTCCGGATTTTCAGCCACTTCGACATTCCAGAACCTAACGACCCGCCAGCCCAACTCCTCGAGAAATGCTGTGCGCTCAGCGTCATACGCCGAATCGATATGCTGGCTACCGTCAAATTCGATCGCCAGTTTCGCCTCTCGGCACGCCAGATCGAGGATATAGTTTCCCACGATCAGTTGCCGCGTGAAGCGGGGGCGATGGGTTGAGATCAGCCGCCAGATCGCGCGTTCGGTTGCTGTCGCGTTCTTGCGCAAGTCGCGAGCGCGATCGGTCATAACGGGCGGAATTCGTGGCATCGCGCATTTCTGACCCCAGGAGAGGCCGAGCGCAACCCACCCCCAACCCCTCCCTTCCAGGGAGGGGAGTTTGGGAGCTGCTAA
This sequence comes from Sphingomonas sp., assembly GCA_013822915.1. GTDB lineage: Bacteria > Pseudomonadota > Alphaproteobacteria > Sphingomonadales > Sphingomonadaceae > Sphingomonas. The sequence continues at coordinate 1,067 of PNLG01000279.1, forward strand.
ATCGTCGCGCTCACCCCCCGCTCCGTAATATACCCCGTCACCAACCGTGCGGGGGTCACGTCGAAGGCGGGGTTCGCTGCCCCCGACGCCGTCACGCGGATCGCGCCGCCTTCGCCCTGCACATGCGTTACTTCGTCGCCCGACCGTTCCTCGATCGGCACGTCGGCGCCCGTGGGCGTGGTCGCGTCGAACGTGGTCGTGGGCAGCGCGACGTAGAAGGGAATGCCATTATCCTTTGCGGCCAAGGCTTTCAAATAAGTGCCGATCTTGTTGCAGACATCGCCGTTCGCGGCCACCCGGTCGGTGCCGACGATCACCATATCAACCTGGCCGTTCATCATCAGATGGCCGCCCGCATTGTCGACAATCACGGTGTGGGGGACGCCGTGGCTGGCGAGCTCAAACGCGGTGAGCAGCGCGCCCTGATTGCGCGGGCGTGTCTCATCGACCCAGACATGCACCGGAATGCCCGCGTCATGCGCCATGTAGATGGGCGCAGTCGCAGTGCCGTAATCAACCGTCGCCAGCCAGCCTGCGTTGCAATGCGTCAGGATGTTGAGTGGCCGATCGGGGTTTTGCGCGTGGAGATCGCGCAAAATCTCAAGCCCATGCGTGCCGATTGCCGCGCTCATCGCCGCATCGTCATCAGCAATCCGGTCGGCGCGGGCAAAGGCGGCGGCGGCACGCTCCGCCACCGCCAACGGCCGGACATGCGCTGCCACATCATCCAAAGCCCAGCGCAGATTGACGGCGGTTGGCCGCGCCGCCAGCAGGAATTTGTGCGCCGCCGCCAGCCCGTCGTCGCTCGCATCCTCCGCCAGCGCGAGCGCCAGGCCGTAAGCCGCCGTTGCGCCGATCAACGGCGCCCCGCGCGTCCACATTTCGCGGATCGCGCGTTCCGCAGTCGCCGCGTCGCGCAGCTCGACCCAGGTGATTTGCCACGGCAGGTCGCGCTGATCGAGGATGCGCGCGCCCCGGCCATCGTCGGTGCGCATGATCGAACGGGTGTGGACGCCATCAAGTTTCACAGCACAATATCCTCAAAACTGGCGATGTCGCCGGCGCCGCCGCTGCGGTCGATCAGCAGTGCCTGCATCCCCGCTGCCTTTGCCGCGTCGGTCTCGGCCGCGACATCGGACAGGAACAGTATCTCGCCCGGCGGGAGTCCGATCGCCTCGGCGATCCGCGCATATGCCACAGCCTCCCGCTTTGGCCCGGTCGTGGTGTCGAAATAGCCGGAGAAAAGCGGGGTCAGGTCGCCCGCCTCGCTAAACCCGAAGATCAGCTTTTGCGCGGCGACCGATCCGCTGGAGAATACATAGAGGCTCAGGCCCGCTGCGTGCCATTGCCGCAGTGCGGCGGCCGCATCGGGATAGATATGCCCCCGAAACGCGCCCTCGCGAAAGCCCGCGTCCCAGATCAGCCCTTGCAGCGTTTTGAGCGGGGTGATCTTGCGGTCCTCATCGATCCACCGGGTCATCGTCGCAATCGGATCGCCGGGTTCGATCGTGGCAACTTCGGCAAGGATCGGCGCCACTTGCTCGGCATGCGCGGCGCAATAATCGCCGAGCCGCGCGCGCGCATAGGGGAACAGCACGTCGGCCACAAAGGCGATCGACGATGTCGTCCCCTCAATATCGGTGACAATCGCGCGGATCACTCAGGCGGCCACCGGCTCGTGACGGGGGAAGCGCGCGGCGATATCGTCACCGGTAAAGGTCGCGATCCAGCCATCGGGGTTCAAGAACAGCCGGATCACCGTGAAATGCGGCCGTTCGCCCATGTCGAACCAGTGCCGCATCCCTGCGGGCACCGAAATCAGGTCGCCTGTCGTGCACAGCATGTTGAACACGCGGGTGCCCTCATGCAGCGTAAACAGCCCTTCGCCCTCGACGAAGAAGCGGATTTCATCCTCGGCATGGGTGTGTTCGGCGAGGAATTTGGTGCGGATCGCCGCGCGGTCGGGATGATCGGGCGTCACGCTCATCGCGTCGATCGAGCGATAGCCGCCCTCGGCGGTCAGCGCAGCAATTTCGGCGGCATAGGCGCTCAGCACATCGTCCGCGCTTGCGACGGGAAGAGTCGGCCAGCGTTCGAACCGCACGCCGATGGCGCCCAGTTCCGCCGCGATCACCCCTGCATCCTCGGTGTCGAGCAGCGCGGTGGCGGCGTCGGAATCGTTGAAAATTTGCAACCGGCTCATCGCATGCTCCCCCGGAAACGCGCCTCGGCGAGTTCGGCGGCGATCATCCATTCGACGCCCTCGATCACGCGCTCGGCCTCGGCCATGTCACGGCCCCAGCCATATAGACCGTGGCCACGGATAAGATAGGCGGGCGGCGGCACCTCCGCCAGCATCACCGGGTCGAGCGCGGCAATAATGTCCGCCATGTCCTGGCTGTTGTGGACAATCGGCAAGTCGAACGCTGCGTCATGGGTGGTAAAACCGGGCAGCACTTTCAACATCTCATGCCCGGCCAGCCGGTAGCTTGGCGCGTTCGCATAGGCGCGGCTCATGCCGACGGCTTCGGGGGAATGGCTGTGGAGCACGGCGTTCACCTCCGGAAAACGCGCGTAAAGCGCCATGTGCAGCGCGGTTTCCGCCGATGGTTTCTTGCCGTCGAGCGCGCGCCCCTCTGCGTCGACGGTCATCACCCCGAAATCGGTGAGCCGCCCCTTGTGCCAGCCCGACACAGTAATTGCGAAGCGACCATCGGCGATTCGCATCGAATAATTGCCCGCCGTGGCCGGCGCCCAACCCTTGCCATCGAGCCAGCGCCCTGCGGCGATAATCTGGGCTTTCG
>PNLG01000381.1 GCA_013822915.1 Sphingomonas sp.
TCGCCATAATGAACATTTACATGGCGCGCGGTCATTTTGGGAATTGCAGCGGTTTTGGTCATCACCAGCGAGTCTCAAATCGGTTGCGCAGATAAATGGCGAGGCCATTCATGGCGAGGAGGAACACAAGCAGCACGATAATCGCCGCGCTCGTCTTTTCGACAAAGCCGCGGCTCACTTCGTCGGACCACAGAAAAATCTGCACTGGCAGCACGGTTGCCGGATCGGTCAGCCGGCCCGGCGGCGTCGCGATGAACGCGCGCATCCCGATCATCAACAACGGCGCCGTCTCGCCCAGTGCGCGCGCCATGCCAATGATCGTCCCCGTTAAAATACCGGGCAGCGCGAGCGGCAGGACATGGTGAAACACCACCTGCACCGGGCTTGCACCCACGCCAAGCGCTGCGTCGCGGATCGACGGCGGCACCGCCTTTATCGCGTTGCGCCCGGCGATCACGATGACGGGCATTGTCATCAGCGCGAGCGTCATCCCCCCGACCAGTGCGGCCGAGCGCGGCAAGTGGAAGACGTTCAGAAAAACCGCGAGGCCCAACAGGCCGAAGATAATCGACGGCACTGCCGCCAGATTGTTGATCGAAACCTCGATCAGGTCGGTGATCCAGTTACGCGGGGCATATTCCTCAAGATACAGCGCGGCAAGCACGCCGATCGGAAAGGCGAGCAGCAGGGTGACGATCATCGTGAAGATCGATCCCTTCAGCGCGCCCCAAATCCCCACAATGGTTGGGTCGGTCGAGTCGGCTTCGACAAAGAAAGTTGCGTTGAAACTGGTGTGGAGCACTCCGCGCGCCTGAAGCCGGTCGATCATTGCCTTGGCAGCAGCGCTCCCGTCGCGCTTGGCGGCAATGTCGATCTCGGTCGCGGCGGGCACGGCGATCACGGCCCTGCGCTGCAACAGCGACGGATCGACCTTAAGCTGATCGCGCAGCGTCATCCAGGCGCCATCCGAAATCAGCGTATCGCCGCCGGGCCCATAGGCGGCAATCGCCGCGCGCGCCATCGCGTCGGGCAGGCCTGCACTGGCGAGCGCGAGGTCGGCGCCCTGACCGCGCAACCGGTCGGGATCGAGCGATAGCCCGGCGTGGGGAAAATCAACCGGCACGTCGATGCGCGTCTGCACAAAGCCTTGCGCGCCATTGATGAGCATCGCGATGAGTAGAAACGCAAGGAAACTGGCCGAGGCAATCACGGCCGCCAGCCCGAACCAGCGAAACCGGCGTTCGGCGGCATAACGGCGGCGCACGCGACGCTGCATCCCGATGGATCGCCAGTCGGTCGGCACCGGGCCGCCGGGGGAAAGGGGCGCGCGGGTGTCAGTCATAAGCCTCGCGATACCGCTTCACGACTGTCAGCGCCGCGATGTTGAGGATAAGGGTGATGACGAACAGCGTCAGCCCCAGCGCAAAGGCGGCGAGCGTTTTGGGACTGTCGAATTCGGCTTCGCCCGTCAACAGATCGACAATCTGCTTGGTTACCGTGGTCGCGCTCGACAACGGATTGAGGCTGATGGTGGCGGCGCCCGATGCCGCCATCACCACGATCATAGTTTCGCCAATCGCCCGGCTGACGGCGAGCAGAACGCCGCCGACAACGCCGGGAAGTGCGGCGGGGAGCAAGACCCGGCTTATCGTCTCCGACGTAGTTGCCCCCATTGCCAGCGATCCGTCGCGCATCGACGCGGGCACAGCGGCAATCGAATCATCAGCCATTGATGAGACAAAGGGGATGATCATCACCCCCATCACCAACCCCGCGGCAAGCGCGCTTTCGGCGCTGGCATAGGGAATGCCGATCGCAACCGCAAAGTCACGCACCGCAGGCGCCACGGTCAGCGCCGCGAAATAGCCATAGACGACCGTTGGCACGCCTGCGAGAATCTCAAGGATGGGTTTCATCCACCGCCGCACCCGGGCGCTGGCATATTGGGTCAGATAAATCGCGCTCATCAGCCCAAAGGGGATCGCGACCAGCATCGCGATCACCGCGCCGATAAAGAACGTGCCCCAGAACAGCGGGACCGCGCCCAGCGCGCGACCGGGATCGGCGGGGTCGATCACTTGCGGGCTCCAATGCGTGCCAAACAGGAAATCGGTCAAGGGCACCAGTTGGAAAAACCGCCATGATTCAACGAGAAGAGATGCAATAATGCCAATGGTGGTTAAAATCGCGATCAGCGAGGCCGCGAGCAGCATCGCCATGACTAATCGCTCAATCCGGGTGCGGGCACCAAAACCGGGCTTGATCCGCAGATACGCCTGCACGCCGCCTGCAATCGCGAGCAACAGCGCAACGACGGTCCCGATCCAGCCATAGCGTGCGGCCTGGGCGACATAGGCAGGAGCGAGCGCGGATGCAGCGGGATTATCGCTTGCTACCCCGCGGCCCTCGGCGATGTTGCGTGCTTGGCTCAGGATGGCGGCGCGTTCGAAACCGGGCGGGGGCAGTGATGCGGCGGCGGGCGTCTCCAGCACAGCATCGGTGACAAGCGCGGGCGTGGCCAGCGCCCAAACCGCCAGAAACACCAGCGCCGGGCCGGCAACCCACAGCGCGACATAGCCGCCATGATGCGACGGCAGCGAGCTGAACCGGCGCACCGCCCCGCGCCGAAACGCGACCGCGCGGACACGCGCCGTCAGCCAGCCGATCAGGCTAAGACCGGCGATAACGAATAAAAGTGCCAGGGTGGACAAGAGCTTGGATCAGTTCTTTGAGAGGCGGCCGGGGTGCAATCCAGGTCGGACGACACCCCAGCGCATGGACTACTTAAGGCGTGCCGGGTTCATCAGCGTGCCGTTTTCGACGATTTCGACTGACGCCTGCCGGACATTTTGCGGCGCCGCGATCAGCCCGCGCTTGGCGAGCGGGCCGCCGGGGTTCCATGCCTTTGAATAGGCTTCGATATATTTCTGCAGACCCGGAATGGCGCTCATATGCGCTTGCTTGACATAGAGATATAGCGGCCGCGACCCCGGATAGGTGCCGCTGGCGATCGTTTCATAGCTCGGTGCAATCCCGCTGAGCGTCACCCCGGCAAGCGTTGCCTGATTCTCTTCCAGATAGCTGAAACCGAACACGCCGATCGCATTTGGATTTGATTGCAGTTTTTGCACGATCAGATTGTCGTTTTCGCCTGCATCGACATAGGGCCCGTCAGTGCGCACTTCTTGACACGCCTTTTTAAAGGCGTTTTCGTCTTTTTTCTTCAGGTTGAGACTGTCGGGGTAAACCGCTTCGCATCCGCGTGCCAAAATCAGTTCGGCCATGGCATCGCGCGTGCCGCTGGTCGCCGGTGGGCCGTAAACCTGGATCGGAATGGCCGGAAGGGTGGGATTAACATCCTTCCACGTCTTGGCCGTATTGGGCGCACCGCGCGGATTGGCCGCCAGCGCAAGATAAAGGTCGGGCGGGGTCAGCGCCATTTTGGGACCATTCAGCGATTCTGCAAAGGCAATGCCGTCGACCCCCACCTGAATTTCCATGATGCGGTCAACACCATTTTCCTCGCACATCTTATATTCTGCTGCGGTAATGCGGCGCGACGCATCGGCGATATCGGGATGGCGGGCGCCAACGCCTGCGCAAAATTGCTTCATCCCGGGTCCGGTGCCGTTCGATTCGACCACTGGGGCTTTCATGCCCGGGTTGCCGTTCACAAATTGCTCGGCGACCAGCGTTGAGAAGGGATAGACGGTCGACGATCCCACGATCTTGATCTGGTCGCGCGATCCCGCGCCGCCGCTGCCTGCTTGATCCGTGCAAGCCGAAACTGCCGATGTCAGTGCGATTGCGGTAAATGCTGTGAGTGCGATTCTGCGACGC
>PNLG01000070.1 GCA_013822915.1 Sphingomonas sp.
CTGATAGCCAATGCTCGCGGTCCCGATCCAGCCATTATGCACCTGTGCGACGTCGTGCACGCCCTCAAGCGCGAGGCGGAGTTCGCCGCTTTTGCCAACCGGCAGTGTCGTCGCGACAAACGCGCCGATTTCATAGGCGTCGTTGATCCGCCCCAGTTGTGCCACCGCTTCGCTGCCAATGCGATCGCGGCGTCCCAACGTCAGATGGACGACCGGGCCAAAGGCAATGCGGCTGTTGTTGAGCCCATTGGCCCGCAGTGCCAGTCCGTCGAGTTCGATGTAGCGCCGATCAAGATAGGCCCGTCCATTTGACAGCGGGATGACGCGATGCGCATCGGCACCTTCATATTCCGGGATCACGCCAACCCCGATAGTGGTGGTGCCGTGAAAGCCGCGATCTTCCTCTTCCTCCTGCGGCGCCGGGGGTTGGGCGGTGGTTTGTGCAGCGGCGGGCTGGGCAAGCATGCTCAGCGCGATAATGGGCATCACGGCGTGGAAAAAATTCATGACAATATCCTTTGGTTCTAAGGTTCGGTGGCGCGTGAAAACTCCGCGCCGGCCACCGCGTCGGCGCTGGAAATGAAATTTGTGAGCGTGGGGTGGGGGTCAGGCGGCGCGGGGTGCGCGCATCAACCCAATGCCGGTTGCGATCATCCAGCCCGTCAGCGCCAGAAAGCCGCCGATGGTGAACAGGCCGAAACTATTGTCGACGTGACCAAGTGCTATCGCGAGGCCTTCACCGCTGCCGATGGCGATCAGCATGGCGGCAGCAAATCCCACTGTCGCGATCAGCCGGGTGCCCTCCCGGGCTTGCAACCAGGCGATCTGGAGCAGAAACAGCACAAGCAGCATCTGGCCGAGCGTTTCGCCAATCGCTATTCCGCCATAGGCATTGAGCAGGTCAAAGCCGATTTCGGCGGCGCGGCGCGCGTCGGGCGCCGCTGTCGGATCAGCATGGAGCCGTGCCAGACCGGGCACGACCAGCGACCAGCGCAACAGCCCCATAGCTTGCGCGATACCCGATAACGCGACCGTCGTGGCGGCCCCGATGGCCATTGCTGGCCAGCGGACGAGGCGCGACCGCGTGACTGACAGCATGATCCCCACCGGCACCAGCGCAAGGGCGGTCAGCGCGAAGCTGTGCCACGCAAGCACCAACTGCGTCCCGCCCGCGGCAAAGCGATCAAGCACCGTCGCGGCGCCCATGCGCAAGATGCCCGGATAGTCGAACAACGTAGCGAGCACGGCGTAGGGAATGTTGAAAGCAAAGGCGAGGCCAAGCGTTGCCAGGCCGGTAAGCGAGCGGCGGTTCATCGGGGTTTCCTTATATGTCTCCAGTTGGTGATATACGATATGACACCGGTCGGTGACATTGGCAACAACAAAAGTCACCGATAAGTGATAAAAATGCTGGACGGCGCAGGTCGGGGGATTAAAACCGGGCAGGAGGAGCGCCGTGATGACCAAATATCTATCTGAAAAGACTACAAAAAGTCGCGACCGCGCGCGCACCGAACAGGAAATTATCGCAGCGGCACGCTATGTCCTTGCCGAAAGCGGCTTTCAGGGTTTTGGGATCAACGCGATCGCGCGCCGGGCGGGATGCGATAAACAACTGATTTATCGATACTATGGCGGGCTGGATGGTCTCGCCGAGGCGATTGGCAATGATGTCGCAAACTGCCTCGGTCGCCAATTGACCGAGCAAATGCAGGGTATACCGGCAACAACTTATGCCGATTTGATCGAGCGGCTTGTGCTGGGTTTTGTGGCGGTCCTGCGCGCTGATTCGCTGATGCAGCGCGTAGTGGCGTGGGAAATCTCGGAGCCAACGCCGATGGTGTTGCGCTTTTCTGCCGCGCGCGCCTTTGTGCTGCGCCGCTGGGTGGAGCGCGAGCGCGGAACCTTAACCCCGCCCGATGGGGTTGATGGCGCGGCGCTTAACGCCATCCTGATTGCGGCGGCCCAACAGCTGGTGCTTCAGGGAAGCGCGACCGGCGGGTTTGCCGGGATCACCCTTGACGATTCAGGGTGGGAACGCGTGCGCCAAGCATTGTCGCGCATGGTCCACGCGGCCTATGCGGCCACCCCCGGCGCTGCTGTCTGATCGCGCCGGGGTGGGGTAGGGGAACGGGGGCGCTTACTGCCCCTGAAGCTTGCGCAGGATCGACATGGATTGTTCGCTGCCCGATTGTGGGGTTAGTTCGCCGGTGCGATCCGTAATCACGTCCCAGTGCGCGGCGATCCCCTCTGGCGAAAGATCGTCGCCGGTCAGCAGCTTACCCTGCGTCAACGTGACATAGGCGGCCTGGAACACGCCCGCGCCCGCACCGATAATCATGTTGGTCGGCGCATCTTCCGACACCAGGAACAGCGCAGCGGGCGCCACTTTTTCGGGTGCAAAAGCGGCAAAGGCCTCTGCCGGGAACAGATCCTCGGTCATGCGGGTGCCCGCGGTCGGCGCGATGGTGTTGACCTTCACATTGTTCTTCGCGCCCTCAATCGCGAGCGTCTTGGTCAGCCCGGCTAGGCCGAGCTTTGCCGCACCATAATTGGCCTGGCCGAAATTGCCGTAAAGCCCGGTTGACGAGGCGGTCATCAGGATTCGGCCGTAATTCTGGGCGCGCATGGCCTCCCACACTGCCTTGGTGCAATTGGCCGATCCGTTCAGATGCACGTCGATCACGAATTTGAAATCGGCCGGCTCCATCTTGGCAAAGCTCTTGTCGCGCAGCACGCCGGCATTGTTGATGAGGATGTCGATGCGGCCCCATTTTGCTGTCGTGGCTTCGACCATCGCGACCATCTGGTCATAATCGGTGACCGAGCCACCGTTCGACATCGCCTCGCCGCCCGCCGCCTCGATTTCCTCGACCACTTTGAGCGCCGCATCCGAATGGCCGGTGCCATCGCGCGACCCGCCCAGGTCATTGACCACCACCTTGGCCCCGCGCCGCGCCAGTTCGAGCGCATAGGCCCGGCCGAGCCCGCCGCCAGCACCCGTGACAATGGCAACGCGGTTTTCAAACGAAATGGTCATGGCAAGCTCCCCTGAAAATGGTTCGACATGGCTCCTAGGCGATCAGCGCGCCCGCGAAAAGCCGTTGGTTTATCGCGCAACATCGCGCGGATTACGCGTTAGTTCCCCGCGTCGAGCGCATAGCCCGCCGAGCGGACCGTGCGGATGATGTCGGGCCGGTCGCCGATGTTGATCGCTTTGCGCAGCCGCCGGATATGGACATCGACGGTGCGGCTTTCGATGTCGCTGTCATGCCCCCACACCGCATCGAGCAGGCGTTCGCGGCTGAACACCCAGCCGGGATGCTCCAGAAAATGCTTGAGCAGCCGGAACTCGGTGGGGCCAAGCGGCACGAAATCGCCGCCTCGACGAACCTTATGCCCTACCGTATCCATTTCGATATCGGCATAAATAAGCTGTTCACCCGCCAGCGCAGGCCGCACCCGGCGCAGCACCGCGCCAACCCGCGCGACGAGCTCGCGCGGTGAAAACGGCTTGGTCACATAATCATCGGCGCCGGTTTCCAGCCCACGCACCCGGTCTTCCTCTTCGCCGCGCGCGGTGAGCATGATGATGGGCACATTGGCCGTTTCCGGCATCCGGCGCAGGCGGCGGCACACCTCGATCCCGCTCAGTCCCTCAACCATCCAGTCGAGCAGGACAATGTCGGGGGTAGCTTCCTTGGCAAGCAGCAGGGCTTCTTCGCCATCGGCGGTTTGCTTGACGTCGAAATCCTCGCGCTTGAAATGCCATATCAGCAATTCGGCAAGGGCCGCATCATCTTCTACCAACAGCATTTTGGCGCGGGCCATTGAACC
>PNLG01000401.1 GCA_013822915.1 Sphingomonas sp.
ACCGACATGATGTCGGGCGTGATGCCGTAGTGCTCATAGGCCCACATCCGGCCGGTGCGGCCATAGCCGCATTGCACTTCGTCCAGTACCAGCAACAGCCCATGCTCGTCGCACGCGCGGCGCAGGCCCTGAATAAAGGCGTCGGTGCCGACCGAGACACCGCCCTCACCCTGAATCGTCTCGACCATGAAGCCTGCGGTGGTGTCGTCCACCAGCGCCAGCGCGGCGGCAAGATCGTTGAACGGCGCATAGGCGAAACCGGGCAGCAGTGGTTCGAAGCCGTCGCGCATCTTGGCCTGATTGGTCGCCGAAATCGCGCCCATGGTGCGACCGTGAAAGGCGTTGTTGAACGTGATGAGCGTCGTGCGCTGCGGATTGCCGTTGGCATAATGATAACGCCGCGCAGCCTTGATCGCGCATTCGACCGCTTCGGTGCCCGAATTGGTGAAGAACACCGTGTCGGCAAAGCTGTTGTCGACGATGCGCTGCGCCAGCCGCTCGCCCTGCGGGCTGCCATAAAGGTTCGACACATGCATCAGCGTCGCGGCCTGCTCGGCAATCGCCTTCACCAGATGCGGGTGGCCATGACCCAGCGCATTGACCGCGATGCCGCTGGCGAAATCGAGATAACGCTCGCCGCCTTCACCGATCAGATAGCACCCCTCACCACGCACCGGGCGCACGCCACACCGCGGGTACACGGGCATGAGCGGGGTAATCGGCATCGCAGCATCTCCATCAAACGGCAAAGGGCGACCCAGGGCCGCCCTGAAGCGGTGTTTTAGGCAGCTTGCGGGCCGGGTGCAACACTGCGCGCATCGCCCTCGGTCCGCCTCACCGCGAGCAGATACATCACCGGCGTGACGATGCGGCTGAGCAGGGTTGAACTCACCAGCCCGCCGATAATCACCCAGGCCAGCGGCGAATAAAGCGCCGACCCGCCAAGCGCGAGCGGCATCAGCCCGCCAATCGCGGTCACCGATGTCAGCAACACCGGCAGGAAGCGGATTTCGCCGGCCAGCTCAATCGCCTCGCGCAGCGCCATGCCGCGTTCGCGCAACTGCGTGGTAAAATCGACCAGCAGGATCGAATTCTTGATCTCAATCCCGATCAACGCGACAAAGCCGATGATGGCGAGGAATGACAGCGAATTGCCGGTCACCAGCAGCGCGATCAGCCCGCCAAACGTGCCAAGCGGCACCACGCCTGCGACCACAATCGTTTCGCGAAACCGCCCAAATTCGAGCACCAGCACCCCGATAATCCCGAATATCGACAACAGGATCACCGGGCCAAGGCCGGAGAAGTTGCGCGCCGCCGCCTCCGCCTCGCCGCCAAGGCCGAAGGTATAACCCGTGGGCAGCGACACCGATTTCAACTGATCCTCCACCGACTTGGTCAGCCGCGAGGTCAGCACGCCAGGCTCGTTATAGGCGGTGACGGTGACGGTGCGCTGCAGCTTGAAACGGGTGATCTGCGGCGGTGCCGATTTCAGCCGCGGCGTCGCGATTTCGGAGAGCGGCACACTGCCCCCCGATGTCGTTGGCACATAGACATCGCCGAGCGCCGACACCGCCTGCACCCGGTCGAACGGCAACCGCACCGTCACCGGCCAGCTATCGCCCTCATTATCACGCAATTGGCTTGCCTGTTCGCCGCTGATCGCCAACCGCACGGCGCGCCGCGCTTCGCCGGGGGCAACACCGATCAGCGCCGCCTTTGCCTCATCAAGCCCGAGGTCGAGGTCGAGCCGGTCATAGGCAAGCGGACTGTCAATGTCGCGCACCCCCGGGACTTTCGCCATTTCGCGCACGACCCGATCAGACAATTGCTTCAGCACGTCGATATCGGGACCGCTGATGCGGATCGCGATCGGCGCTTCGAGCGGCGGGCCGTTTTCAAACACGATCAGCGTGACGCGCGCATCGGGATAGGCGCCGAACTTCTGGCGCAGGCGGGCGAGCAATTGCGGGCTGCTGCGCACGTCCCATTCGCCGAGCGTCGCAAAGACATCGCCGTAGCGCGGCCGTTCCTCGCGCGGGGTGATGTTATAGAAAATCTGCGGATTGCCGCGCCCGGCATTTTCCATGACGTTCGTGACGGCGGGCTCCGCCTTCAGGATGCGGGCGACGTCGCGCACCGCGCGGTCGGTGGCGGCAAGGCTGCTCCCCTCCGGCGTTTCAACGCGCACCAGGAAATAGGGCGTCTCAGCCGAGGGAAATAGCGAAAAGCCGAGCACCGGCACCAGCCCGAACGCGCCGAAACACAGCGCCATCGCGCCGTAAAACCACAAGCGGGGCCGGTTCAGCGCGCCGCGCAGGATCGGCGCGTAAAGGCGCTGAATCCCGCCCATCACCACGCGCAGCACGGCATTTCCCTCGGGCGCATGGGGTTTCAGCACCCGGCTGGCGATGAAGGGAATGATGGTCAGCGACACAACCAGCGAACTCGCGACCGTCAACATCACCGACACCGGCAACCCGCGCACAAAATCGCCCGCCCCTTCGGGCAAAAACACGATGGGCATGAACGCGCACAACAACACGCCGGTGGCGCCCGCCACCGCCGGGCCAATCTCACGCGTGCCCGTCACGGCGGCGGAAACCGGCGGATCGCCGTCGCGGATATGCCGCTCGATATTCTCCGTCACCACGATCGAATCATCGACCAGCAGCCCAAGCGACAGGATAAACCCCGAAATCGTGATCTGGTTGAGCGAATAGCCAAACAGCGCCAGCATCAGCAGGCCCATGGCAAGCGACAGGGGAATCGAGACCATCACAATCAGCGACGGCCGCAACCCCAGCGGAAACAGCGTGATCAGCACCAGCCCCAGCGCGAGCAGAAAGTCATGGCTCAGTTGCGTGAGCTTGCGGTCGATGTCGCGGCTCTGATCAAAGCCGACCTCGAGCGTCATATCGGGCGGGAGCTGCGCGCGATAAGCGCCCACCGCGCGGACCAGCGCATCGCGCAGCGTGCCCGCATCAACATCATCCTTTTGCCGCACCGTCACGAACAACGCCCGCTTACCGTTAAAGCGGGTGATGTGCAGCCGCTCCGCCTCTGCCCAGCGGACATCGGCGATGTCGCCCACGCGCAGCAGCCGCCCGTCGCCCGCTCGCACGGGCACGTCGCGCACCGCCTCCACCGTGCGATAGGCGCCGCCTGCGTCGATGTTAAACCGCCGACCGCCGCCCGTCACCGAACCTGCGGGGAGGTCGATCCCGCCCTGCCGCACAGCATTGGCGACCGTCGATGCGGGGATGCCCGCCTCCGCCAACCGCCCGGCGTCGATCGCCACGCGCACTTCGGGCCGCGCCGCGCCGTCGATCGCGGTGGTGCGCACGCCGGGGACAACGTTCAGCCGGTCGCGCAGGTCATCCGCATATTTCGCCATTCGCCGCCAGCTTGCCGTCTCGCTCACCAATGCAAGCTGGAGCACACCCGCCTCGGTGGTGCGCGGCCGGCGATAATCAATGCGCTGAATCCCCTGCGGCAACCGGTCGCGAATCGCGCTGACCTGACGCACCACCCGGTCAAGCGATTGTTCGGCGTCGGTGCCATGCTCAAACTCAACCGAGATGACGGCAACACCATCGGTCGCGGTCGAGCGGATCTCGCGGACATGGTCGAGGCTTTGCAGCTCATCCTCGATCGGCTTGGCGACGGTTTCCTCAATGTCAGCGGCATCGGCACCGGGCAGGACGACCGTGACGACCGACACCGAGATCGGGAAATGCGGATCGACCGAACGCGGGACCGTCAAAAAGGCCTGTGCGCCAAGTGCGGCCAGCAGCAAAAACACCAGCA
>PNLG01000063.1 GCA_013822915.1 Sphingomonas sp.
GTCGGCATGGCCTAAACCAGGGCCGCGAACATCAGAGCGAACCCGATGGCAACCACTCGACCGGCACAGGCAAGTCGCGTCACTCGCTCAACGGCGGCGCGTATCCTGATTGTCGATGACTCTGTGGTTGCCCGCGCGGTGATTTCAAAAATGATTGGCGGCAATGCCGCCTTTACGGTGGTCGGCGCCGTCGCGGATGCCCAATCGGCAAAAGCATTCCTGCATGCCAACCGGGTCGACATCATCCTGCTCGACATCGAAATGCCTGGCATTGACGGACTGAGCGCGCTGCCCGATCTGCTGAAACTCGGCCACGGCGCGCGCATCATCATTGTTTCGTCGTCCTGTGGCGAGGGAGCAGCCGCCACCATCCAAGCACTGGCCCTTGGTGCTGCAGACACACTGGTCAAACCCAGCCTCGGCAATCTGGTCGGTCGTTTCAGCGAGACGCTTGAGGAAAAGCTCGTCCGTCTGCTCGACTGCATGCGTCAGGACGCGGTGGCGCCGCTGAGCAACGCCCCACACGGCGCCGTCGGGGATGAGTTTGACGTGATCGCCATCGGCGCCTCAACAGGTGGTATCCACGCGCTCAGCCAAGTCCTGCGGGAAATTCCAGCGCATTTTGACGTGCCGATATTGATTACACAGCATTTGCCGCCCTCGTTCATGCCCTATTTTGCGGCGCAGATTTCAGTGCTGGCGGGTCGCCCATGCGATGTTGCAACCGACCATATGCGGATTGAGCGTGGGCGGGCGATTGTCGCCGCCGGTGAAGCGCATCTTTGTTGTGCGCGGGTGGGCGAACATCCGGTTGTGCGTCTCTCAGCGGCGCGCGTTGCCTCTGGTTGCATGCCATCGGTAGACCCGATGTTCGAATCAGTGGCCGCAGTCTTCGGAAACCGCGCGCTGGGTGTGGTCTTGAGCGGGATGGGGCGCGATGGCACCGTGGGTGCGCAGCGGCTCGCATCGACCGGTGCGGTGGTCGCGGTGCAGGACCGGGCAAGCTCGGTGGTCTGGGGCATGCCCGGATCGATCGTTCAGGCCGGTTGTGCTGACGCAGTGATGTCTCCATCCGAAATGGGCCGCTTCATCGCGCGGCGACGGCGACCAGCATGATAGGTTCGGATCGTCTGCAACCGCGACGGACCGCCGCCATGGGTATTTTGGCCAGCCTGCTCGAATCGCGCACCGGCCAGCTTATTGCCCCCAACCGGACGTGGCGGATCGAAACCGCGCTAAAGCCGCTATTGCGCACGCGCGGCCTTGCGACGCTAGATGAACTGGTGGCGCAATTAATGACCGATAGCGGGGGCGTCCTTGGCGATATGATCGTCGATGCGCTGCTCAATCAGGAAACATCGTTTTTCCGCGATGCCGGAACAATGGAAAGCGTGATCGAAACGATTCGCGACATCAAAGATCGTCGCGGGCGAATCTGGTCCGCTGCCTGTTCGACGGGGCAGGAGCCGCTGTCGCTCGCGATGCTGGTTGCTGAAAGGGTTGAGCAGAGTGGGGGGCTCGCGCCCGAAATTGTCGCAACCGATGTCTCAGACGCAGCACTTCGTCGCGCGCGCGCCGGGCGCTATTCCTCATTTGAAGTCCAGCGCGGCTTGCCCGTGCGCCGGATGATCCGGTGGTTCGATGCCGATGGCGAGACGTGGGTCGCAAAGCCCGAATTGGTGCAAACCATCAGCTATCGCCGCCACAATCTGGTCAATGATGCGCCGCTGGCCGGTGGATTCGACGTGATTCTTTGCCGCAATGTCATGATGTATCTATCGCTGGAACTACGTCAGCGCATCCTTGACCGGCTGGCACGGGCGCTTCGCCCGGATGGGGTGCTGGTGTTGGGGGCGGGCGAGACGGTGATCGGACAAGGCGATAATTTTGTTCCGTCAGTTCGGGCAAAGGGCTTTTACGAACGCGCCATCGCTACACCGCCACGACTTGGGGCAAACGGCTAAACCTGTTTACTTTGTCGCCTAAACGCGATCAACCAGCGCGCATGACCCGGCCAAGCACCAGCCAATCAACCTTTGGCGCACGCGACGTTGCCATCATTGTGATGATGAACCTTTTTTGGGGACTCAATATCATCGCGGTGAAGGAGTCGGTGAATCATATTGCGCCACTGACCGCCGGATTTCTGCGGCAGGTCATTGTCTTTGCGATTTGTGCGCCCGCGCTGCGGATCGTGCCCGGTCGAATGGTTGCGTTGACGTTGCTGGGGATATTGACCGGCGGGCTATTCTATCTGGTGATTAATTTGTCGCTGGCGCTTGCCACCAATGTCAGCGCGCTCGCAATCGGGAGCCAGCTTGGCGTGCCCTTTGCGCTGATCCTTGGCGTGATGTTTCTGGGCGAGCGGATCCATTGGCCGCGCCTCATCGGGATTGTGCTGTCACTGGCAGGGGTTGTCGTGCTGGTGTTTGACCCTGCCGCGGCGCGCGAAGTGCCCGCACTCGCGCTGACGGCGCTCGCCAGCTTCATCTGGGCGGTCGGTTCGTTGCTGCAACGTCAGCTTCGGGGCGTTGCGGTGTTGACCATTTATGCGTGGATCGGGTTGTGGGGCATGATTGTGGTCGGGCTGGCGTCCTGGTGGTTTGAGCCGCGCGCATTTGGTGCGATCGGCGAACTGCGGCTGATGCCGCTTGGCTGGGTCGCTTTTTCCGCGATCGGTTCGACGCTGGGCGGGCATGGGGCAATGGCGTGGCTGCTCCAACGCCATCCGGTTGCGATGGTGACGCCGATGACGCTTGCCGCCCCCGTCATTTCGGTCTTTACCGCTGCCTGGTATTTCGGCACCCCCATCACCATGGTCATGTTGATTGGAGGATCAATGGCAATGGCAGGCGTTGCAATTGTGACGATCCGCAGCGCGCGCGCCGGGCAACAGGCATGAGCAATGCCGCGCCTGACGGCCTTGGCGCGTTGACCTTTATCGAGGCGCCGTCGCCCAATTTCGATGATCGCACCCTGCCCATCTCGATGATCGTGTTGCATTATACCGGCATGCAGGATGCGGCATCGGCGATAGCCCGGCTGCGCGATCCGCAAGCCAAAGTGTCGGCGCATTATGTCGTGGCGGAGGATGGCGTCGTGCTCCGCTTGGTTGATGAGGAAAGGCGAGCCTGGCACGCAGGCGTGTCGCACTGGCGCGACTGGGACGGAGTGAACGACGTGTCGATCGGGATCGAGGTCGTCAATCCGGGGCATGAATTTGGCTATCGGCCGTTCCCCGATGCGCAGATCGCCTCGGTCATCGCGCTCGTGCATTCGATCAAGGTGCGGCACAACATCACGCGCGGCAATATTGTCGGCCATTCCGACGTGGCGCCGACGCGCAAGCGTGATCCTGGTGAGCTTTTCCCATGGCATGCACTGGCCCGGCTGCGGCTGGCGCTGCCGCGCCCGACCCGCAACCTGATGGACCCGTTTTGGAGCGAAGGCGGGTTTTTGCTCGCGCTCGAACGCTTTGGCTATGATGTGCGCGATCCGATGGCGGCGATCATGGCGTTTCAGCGCCGTTTTCGTCCGGAGCTTATCGACGGTGAAATCGATGCCGAGTGCCGGATGATCCTGCTCGCGCTGCTCTTGCCAAAGCCGCAGGGGGATGATTAGGCTGATGGCGCCAGAGGGTCGGGCGGCCGCGGGTGGGCTTTGGCCTGCGCGAGGAAAGTCCGGGCTCCACGAAACAACGGTGCCGGATAACGTCCGGCGGCCCTGACGAAAGCCGGGGTCAGGGAAAGTGCCACAGAGAGCAAACCGCCCCGGCCCAGCCCATGGCTGGATCAGGGGCAAGGGTGAAAG
>PNLG01000297.1 GCA_013822915.1 Sphingomonas sp.
ACTGGGTCGATTATGTAATAAAATTACTCGGCCTGATTCACTGGGGTGCTGCAAATCGTTATAAATGTTCAATTACTTGTAATAATACATCAATCTATGAGGGAGTACGGCAGTCATATTCCAACATCGACACAATTGACGACAAAGTACTGCGCGGCGCGGTTTCTTTACCTCGCGCCGAGGAAGGGGTCGTGACGCCCCGGACGCGGCGGAAAAGCCAACGCCCGGTGGTGCATCACGCTCCCTATCGCTTCAGTCCCTGATTGCCCGGCGGGCGGCAATGCCGCGCTGCACCGACTCAGCGTTCGACGCAGACCGCGATGCCCATGCCGCCGCCGATGCACAGCGTCGCCAGCCCCTTTTTCGCGTCGCGCCGCGCCATTTCATACAGCAATGTCGTCAGCACGCGCGCGCCCGATGCGCCGATCGGGTGGCCGATGGCGATCGCGCCGCCATTGACGTTGATCTTGCTGGTGTCCCAGCCAAGCTCCTTGTTCACCGACAGCGCCTGCGCTGCAAAGGCTTCGTTCGATTCGATCAGGTCGAGATCGCCGATTGACCAGCCCGCCTTTTCCAGCGCGCGGCGCACCGCAGGTGCGGGGCCAATGCCCATGATCGACGGGTCAACGCCCGCCGATGCCCAGCTGGCGATCCGCGCAAGCACGGTCATCCCGCGTGCGTCAGCCTCCGCCCGGGTGGTGACGACAAGGGCGGCGGCGCCGTCGTTCAGGCCGCTGGCGTTTGCGGCGGTCACGGTGCCATCCTTTTTGAACGCGGGCTTCAGGCCCGACACGCCCTCCACCGTCGCGCCGTCGCGGATATATTCGTCATGCTCGACAATCGTGTCGCCTTTGCGCCCCTTGACCGTGACGGGAGCGATTTCGTCCTTGAAGCGGCCCTCGGCGCGCGCGGCCGATGCCTTGTTTTGGGAGGCAACCGCGAACTCGTCCTGATCGGCGCGCGTCACCTGATATTGCTCGGCCAGATTTTCGGCAGTGATGCCCATGTGATAGCCATTGAATACGTCGATCAGCCCGTCCTTTATCATCGTGTCAACCAGGCTGAGATCGCCCATTTTCTGGCCCCCGCGCAGGAATTGGGCATGGGGGGCAAGGCTCATCGATTCCTGCCCGCCTGCGACCACGATCGTCGCATCGCCGCTCGCGATCGCCTGATAGGCAAGGGCAACCGCGCGCAGGCCTGACCCGCACACCTGGTTGACGCTCCATGCCGGGACTTCCTTGGGGACGCCGGCCGCCATCGACGCCTGCCGCGCCGGGTTCTGCCCCTGAGCGGCGGTGAGCACCTGGCCCAAAATCACTTCCGACACATCCTCGCCGCTGATGCCTGCCTGCGCGAGTGCTGCCTCAATCGCGACCCGGCCCAGTTCATGCGCGGGCGTCGTCCCAAAGGCGCCGTTGAAGCTGCCAACGGGGGTGCGCTTGGCGGCGGTGATGACGATATCGGTCATGGGGTTCTCCTGCATGGGTTGGGGTCGGTTATGGTTATGGGATCCTATCTACGCCCGGTGATGCCGCTAATCCAGTCGTCAAGCGGTGCCCAAAGCTGTGCCGGAGCGGTGCTGCCAACGACCATCCCGACATGGCCTGCGCGCAGCGCGCGGCGGTCGGCAAAGCCCGCCGCGCTGGTGTGCGGCACGATGCGGTCGGTGGTTGAGACGAAATCGACGGTCGGGCACTTAATCGCCGCTAAGTCAATCGCGGTGCCGTCCACCCGCCATGTGTCCCGACCGGGCGCGTCATGCGCGAAAAAGTCAAACATCTGCGCGCCCGCCGCATAGGGAAGCGGGGCGCCGCCATTGGCCCAATCCTCCAGCGCGACAAAGCGGGATGCGGCGTCGCTGTCGGCGGGCATCGCCGCAAAGGCTTCATATTTGCCGATCGTGCGCGCCGGGTCGAGCGCCCAGAATCCGCTCTGGAGCACTTCCATCGGCACCAGCCCCATGGTGGCGCACATCGGCTCAGCCTTTGCCCAAAGTGCGGCGATCCGGGCGCGCGCGCCCTCGCCAAAGCCGGCAAAGTGCCAGGGCGCGGCAATCATCGCGAGGCCCGCAACCGGCATCACGCACGCGGCCGCCGCCGCAATCGTCCCGCCCAGGCAATAGCCGACCAGCACCGGCGGCTCGCCCAGCGCGCGCGCCAGCGGCATGACCATGTTGGTCACATGCGCGTCGAGATCGACGGTGCGATCCACTGGCGCTGGCGTCCCCCAGTCGAGCAGCAGCACCCGGTGCCCCTGCGCCACCAGCCAGCGCAACAGCGAGCGATCGGGCGCAAGGTCAAGAATGAAGGGCGGGTTGATGAGCGAGGGGATGAACAGCACGGGCGGTCCCGTGCCGCCATAATCGCGCAACACCGCGCGCCCGGCGCTGTGGCTCGCGGGCGGGAGTTGCGGCGGCGTTGTGCGCGGCGCGCGCTGATACGCGGCCAGCCCGGCAAGGGCAGCGCGTTGCCGCACCGGGTCGTCGGCTGTCTCTCGGCGCAACATCTCAAGAAACAGGGGCAGCGGGCGCGGGCCGTGTTGCGATGCCGCAGAAAATGGTGATACAGCAGTGTCATCCATGCGCGAGGACCGTTTCCATGAAAAAGACGTCGGCTGATGGCGTTGTCATCATCAAAAAATACGCCAATCGGCGTCTCTATAACACCGAAACTTCATCCTATATCACACTCGAACATCTTGCGGCCATGACGCGCGAGGGGCGCGACTTTAAGGTTGTCGATGCCAAGACCGATGATGACATCACTCATAATGTGCTGACCCAGATCATCATGGAGGAGGAATCGCGCGGCGCGTCGATGCTCCCCGTCAATTTCCTGCGCCAGATCATTTCAATGTATGGCGATTCGATGCAGGCGATGGTGCCAGGGTATCTCGAAGCGTCGATGGAGGGGTTTCGTCGCAACCATGCGCAGTTCAAATCGGCGGTCGAGGGCGCCTTTGCCCATTCGCCCTTTGCCGAAATCGCCAAGCGCAACATGGAAATGATCGAGGCAGCGACATCGGCATTCAAGCCCGCGGCGCCGACGTCGCCCGCGTCGAAGGACGACGAAATCGCAACGCTGAAGTTGCAGCTTGCCGAATTGCAGGCGAAGGTGGACAAACTCGGTTAAAATGCCGGACTTTCCGGCAATTGTTGCTGGAAGGAATCCGCATTGACGACCCCTTATGTTGCCGCACTTGCGGTTGCGTTGACGATGGTGGCGGCGTCGCCCGTCGGTGCGCAAACGCCCCCCGCCCCGTCTGCGCCCACCGGGGCGATAGTGTATGTCCATGCCGGGCATTTGCTCGACCGTCCGGGTCAAGCAATGCGCGGCCCCAGCACGGTTGTGATGCAGGGCGGCAAAGTGGTTTCGGTGTTCGACGGGTTTGTGCCCGCCCCCGCAGGCACAACTTTGATCGACTTGAAGGACCGCTATGTCCTGCCCGGCCTGATCGATTCTCACGTCCATCTCAGCTCGGATCGGGCCGGGCAGGAGGGGTTGCTGGCCGGGTTCACCGAATCTCGCCAACTCGGCGCATTTGAGGCGTATTGGAACGCGCAAAAGACGCTCCAGGCCGGGTTCACCACGGTGCGCAACCTGGGCGATGACGGCGCGACGCTGGCGCTGCGCGAAGCGATTGCGCGCGGCTGGGTGAGTGGGCCGCGGATCATTGATGCCGGTCGATCAATCTCAACCACATCAGGTCATATGGATGCGCGGCTGGGGCTGAACGACGACATTACCGAAGTGGTCCCGCACGATAATCTGTGCGATGGCCCC
>PNLG01000238.1 GCA_013822915.1 Sphingomonas sp.
CTTGACGAAGCGAGCCTTGCCGCGATTGGCCCGGCCGCCGTCGCGCTGGCCGAGGCCGAGGGTCTGCCCGCCCATGCCCGCTCGGTCGCGCTCCGGCTGGCCGGGGGGGCATAAACGATGCCGCGTCCACTCCCTCGCACCAAAGCCCGCGCCGCCGCCCGCCTCGCCGCGGTTCAGGCGATGTATCAGCATGAGATGGAGGCAACGGCGGTTGTCCAGTTGCTCCACGAATTTCACCAGCACCGGCTGGGCGCCACGATCGAGGATGCCGAATATGCCGAGGCCGATGTCGATTTCTTCGACGATGTGGTGAAGGGCGTGCTGGCCCGCCGGATGGAGATTGATGCGCGCATCACCGCCAAGCTGGCCAGCGGCTGGAGCCTCGAACGGCTCGACAAGCCAATGAAGGCGATTCTGCGCTGCGGCACGTACGAATTGCTGGCCCGCGCCGATGTGCCGGTGGCGACCGTCATCACCGAATATGTCGACGTCGCCCACGCCTTTTACGACAAGCGCGAGGCCGGATTCGTCAACGGCCTGCTCGATGCGATTGGCAAGGACGTGCGGGCGCCCACAGGCTAAGGCTGCGGTTGCTTGCGGCATTGAAATCGGCGACCGGTCGGCTAGCGTGCCGGGTGTGCCAACGGCCTCCCACCCTCCGATCCGCATTGCCGCCGCTCTGATCGATGACGCGGAGGGGCGCCTGTTGCTCGTGCGCAAAGCTGGAACGCGGTGGTTCATGCAGGCGGGAGGGAAGATTGAGGCGGGTGAAAGTTCGCTGGGGGCGCTACGGCGCGAGTTGTTCGAAGAGATCGGCGTGAAATTTGCCGACGGGTGTGCCCGCCATCTGGGCGTCTTTTCGGCACCGGCGGCGAACGAACCGGACCGCATGGTCGAAGCGGATGTTTTTTATCTTCGCATGGCGGGCGATCCAATCATTGGATCGGAAATCGAAGAAGCCATCTGGGTTCGTGGCGCCGACGCAGAATCGATGCCGCTCGCGCCGCTGACCCGCGAGCATATTTTGCCATTATCGCGGATGCTCTGCTCATGATTGCCATGGATGGACCCGTGTGGCGGATTGTTCTGGAGCCGCTCGCGGCGACGCCATTTGCTCCCGCAGCTGCTCCCGAAGGTCGATTTCACCATTCCGGACAGATTGCCGTCTATGCATCGTTGACTGCGGCGGGAGCCGCCGTTGCGATCAAGCGGTACCTGACTGACAATCGCCAACGATTGCTGGTTCCGATGTGGTTGACGGCGCGCGACGTGGCTGATGTGCGTGGCGACGCAGCCGCCTCGGTCGTCTGGCAAGATCAGCGGCAATCAGGTTTAATTGCCTCGACCTGGGCGATTTCAGACTCCGCTCGGCTGGCTGGAGCGCAGGCGATGCTCTATTCCTCACGGTCCCGACCTGAACTTGCGCATGTGGTCGTCTTCGATCCTGCGTGCCTGAGCGTCGCTGGACCGGCCACACCCTTGGTTGCGACCGGCATATAGGGAAGATACGCGGCACTTGCCCCGCGCCAACACAGCAGACACACGCCGGGCCGGTCGCTATCAGAGGTGGCAATGACCGAAGCCGATTTCCTTGCCGCGCTGCGCACCCTTCCGCTGCATCCCGGCGCTGTGGGGCTCGCGGATGATGCGGCGCGGCTGGGCGATCTGGTGCTGACCACCGATACGCTGGTCGAGGGCGTGCATTTCCTGTCAAGCGACCCGGCCGAGGATGTTGCGTGGAAGCTGGTGGCGGTCAACCTGTCGGATTTGGCGGCCAAGGGGGCGACGCCGGTCGGGGTGCTGCTCAACTATCCGCTCAGCGATGACGCGTGGGATGCCGGGTTCCTGCGCGGGCTGGAGGAGGCGCTGGCGGCGCATGGCTGTGCGCTGCTGGGGGGTGATACTGTCAGCCTGCCGCCGGGGGCTGCCCGGGTGCTGAGCGCCACCGCGATTGGCGCGGCGGGGCCCGCCAATCCGGCGCGCGGACGGGCGCAGCCGGGGGATCTGCTCTATGTGACGGGTACGATTGGTGATGCGGGCGCGGGGCTGGCGGTGGCGCAAGGCGCAGCGGGCCCGGAGGCGCTGCTCGCCGCCTATCGCCGCCCGGTGCCGCTGATTGCGCAGGGGCGCGTGCTGGCGCCGCTCGTCCATGCGATGATGGACGTGTCCGACGGCGTGCTGATCGATGCGCAGCGGATGGCGGCGGCGTCCGGCCTCGCCGTCACCATCGACCTCGCGCGCATCCCGTTATCGGCCTCCTATTGCGTCTATCGGGGGGATGATCGCGCCGCCCGGCTGGCCGCGGCAACGGCGGGGGATGACTACCAGCTGCTGTTCGCCGCCGCGCCCGACGCGCCTTTGCCGGTGGCGGCCCAAGTCATCGGTCAGTTCGTGGGTGGCACCGGGCTGTCGCTAACCGAGGCTGGCGTGCCCATCGCGGTGCCCGACCGGCTCGGTTTCGAACACCAGCGCTAAGGCGGCTTGCGCAACGGGTCATCCGCTGTTTAGGTTGTCCGGACAATAATAATCGGGTTGGGCACCGGCACCGGCACCGAAAAGAACAAAGGGGAATGGAATGCTGATCGTCTATGCGGCCATGGTTTGTGGCCTGCTGGCTGTGCTTTACGGCGTCATCACCAGCCGTCAGGTGCTTGGCGCGCCCGCGGGCAACGAAAAGATGCAGGACATTGCCGCCGCGATTCAGGAAGGCGCGCAGGCCTATCTTGGCCGCCAATATCGCACGATCGCGATTGTGGGGGCGATTGTTGCCGCGTTGATCTGGGTATTCCTTGACCAGCTGGGCGCGCCCGTCTCGACGATTGGCTTTGCGATTGGCGCGGTGCTGTCGGGCGTTGCGGGCTATGTCGGCATGAACATTTCGGTGCGCGCCAATGTGCGCACAGCGGAGGCAGCGCGGACCTCGCTTCAGGGCGGGTTGACGATGGCGTTCCGGTCAGGCGCGATCACCGGTATGCTGGTGGCGGGGCTGGGGCTGCTCTCGATTGCGGGGATTTTCTGGTATCTGGTTGGGCCGGGCGGCAATGAGCCGGGCAGTGCCGTGGTGGTCGAGGCGTTGACTGCGCTTGCCTTTGGCGCGTCGCTCATCTCGATTTTCGCGCGGTTGGGCGGCGGCATTTTTACCAAGGCAGCCGATGTCGGCGCCGATCTGGTCGGCAAGGTTGAGGCGGGCATTCCAGAGGATGACCCCCGCAACCCCGCGACGATTGCGGACAATGTCGGCGACAACGTTGGCGACTGCGCCGGGATGGCGGCCGATTTGTTTGAAACCTACGTCGTGACGATCGGCGTGACGATGATTTCGGTCGCGCTCGCGCTGAAGGGTGCGCCGAACCTGCTCGCGCTGATGGGCTTGCCGCTGATTGTCGGCGGGGTGTGCATCATCACTTCGATCATCGGCACTTATTTCGTGCGGCTGGGATCGTCGGGGTCGATCATGGGCGCGCTCTACAAGGGGTTTTGGGCGAGCGTAGTGCTGTCGGTGCCCGCGATCTTCTTTGCCACCCAATATGCGCTGGGTGATATGAATGCGGCGATCGGCGGGAATAGCGATGCAAGCTTCCTCGACGGCGCGACGGCAGAGGCACTGGCGGGCAAAGCGGCCAACAGCATCACCGGCATGGCGCTGTTCTGGTCGATGATGATCGGGCTGGTCGTGACCGGCCTGTTGGTGTGGATCACCGAATATTATACCGGCACCGGCTTCCGTCCCGTCCGCAGCATCGCCAAGGCATCGGAAACGGGCCATGGCACCAATGTGAT
>PNLG01000442.1 GCA_013822915.1 Sphingomonas sp.
ATTGCCTTTATGAAGGACAATACCGCGCTGACTGATGCGAATATCGAGGCGGAGGTGAACCGCTACATCAGCTGGCCGGGGCAGGCGCTGGGCTATAAGCTCGGCGAACTGCGCATTCGCGCGCTGCGGGCACGGGCGGAGGCAACGTTGGGCGCCAAATTCGATCTGCGCGGCTTTCATGATGTCGTGCTGGGGCAGGGGGCCGTGCCGCTCGACGTGCTCGACGCGCAGGTCGATGCGTGGATCGCGGCGCAGCGGCGCTGAACGACCGGCGCGTGCCCGTTCAGCGTCCCCCGATCCTGCTGCTGGCGTTTATCGTCTTTATCGATCTGTGCGGCATCGGGCTGATCATTCCCGTGGTGCCATCGCTGGTGGTGCGGTTGACAGGGGCGTCGCTTGATCAGGCGGCGGTGCTGGGCGGGGTGTTACTGCTCGCCTATGCTGCGGCGCAATTTGCGTTTGCGCCGCTGATCGGCGGGTTGAGCGACCGTTATGGACGGCGTCCAGTGCTGATCTGGGTGCTGGTGGCGCTGGGCTTTGACTATATCGTGATGGCGTTTGCGCCAAGTTTTTGGTGGCTGCTCGCTGGGCGGATCATCTCGGGCGTGATGGGGGCAAGCTTTGCGCCTGCCAATAGCTGCATCGCCGACGCGGTGCCGGAAGGGGAGCGCGGCCGCGCCTTTGGCATTTTGGGTGCAGGCGGCGCGGCTGGCTTTGTCGCGGGGCCAGCGATTGGCGGATTGCTGGTCGAGCTTGATCCGCGCGCGCCGTTTCTGGCGGCGGCCGCGCTGGCGCTGGCCGCTGCACTGGCGAGCATGGCGGTGCTGCGCGAAACCCTGCCGCCAGAGCGCCGCCGCGCATTTTCACTCACGCGCGCCAACCCCTTTGGCAGCTTGATCCGGTTCCGGGCATCGCCGGTCGTGCGCGGCTTCCTGTTGACGATCCTGACCGTGCAGGTGGCAGCACAAGTCAACATCGCGGTTTGGCCCTATTACACCGCCTTGCGCTTTGGCTGGACGCCCGGCGCGATTGGCGCGTCGGTCGCGGTGTTCGGTGTCAGCATCGCGCTGGCGCAAGGGCTGCTCGCGGGGTGGTTGTTTGCGCGGTTCGGGGAGGCGCGCGCCGGGATTGCGGTGCTGCTGATCGGTGTTGCGGATTACACGCTGATCGCCTTTGCCGATACAGCGATACAGCTGTTCGTTCTGATCAGCGCTGGCGCGCTGACCTACATCGTCTGGCCCGCGATGCAGGCGATGATGACCCGCGTGACGCCGGAGGATGCGCAGGGCGAGTTACAGGGGGCAATAACCTCCACCATGGCGTTTGGGTCGATCATCGGCCCGCCGGTAATGAGCGGGGTGTTCATCGCCTTTTCGGACAAGGCGGGGCCGATGCTGCCCGGTGCGCCCTATCTGCTGGCGGCCGCGCTATTGCTGGTTGCGGCAGCACAATTCATGCGGGCGGCGGGGCGCAGCAAGCCCGGCGCGCCAAGCCCCTAATCAAGCGACGCCGTGCGCCTTGAAATGCGCGAGCAGCCGCGCCCAACCGTCGCGCGCGTCGGCTTCGCTATAGCTTGGCCGGTAATCGGCGTGGAAGCCGTGCTGCGCCTGTGGATAGACATGGATGTCCGACCCCGCCTTGCCCGCCGCCTTCAGCGCGGCGCGCATCGCGTCCACATCGGTGAGCGGAATCCCGCGGTCGAGCCCGCCATAAAGCCCGAGCACTGGCGCCTTCAGCTCGCCCGCGCGCGCGATCAGCGGCTTTAGCTGGCCATACCAGGCGACACCCGCCTTGATATCGGGATCGACCATCGCCGCGCGCCACACCACAGCACCGCCCCAGCAAAAGCCCGTGATCCCAATCTTGTCACCGCGCGCGAATTTCTGGGCCTTTAGCCAACCCGACACGGCGCGCACATCGCCATCGACCTGGTCATTGCCCGCTTGCGCCACAACCTTGCGGATTTCGTTGAAGTCGGTGAGCGCGGGCAGATTGACGCCCGAGCGATAGAAAAACTCGGGCGCGACCGCGACATAGCCCAGCTTTGCAAGGCGGCGGCACGTATCCTTGATATAGGCGTGTACCCCGAAAATCTCGTTGACGACGATCACGCACGGGTGCCGCCCCGCCCCCTTTGGCCGCGCGACATAGGCGGGCAGCGGTTTGTCTGCGCCGTTCGCGATCAGCACTTCGTCGATGGTCAGCCCGTCCTCGGGCGTGGTGACGGGCTTTGCATCCGCCGCGACCGCGGCGAGCGCATAGCCTGCGAAAAACATGCTCGCGACGGCGCCGCGACGGGTGAGGTGAAGATCCTGCGGCTCGGTGCCCTCGGGGCGGGTAAGCGTAACCATGCGCGCGACTCCTGACTGATGCGGCGTCAAAGTGCCGGAACAGCGCCCAAAAGACAATTGCGCGCCTAACCCTTGGTTTACCGATTCGCGCGTATCGAGACGGAATGCGACGGATTTTGTCATGAGGGTGCTGGTGCTGGGCGGTGGGGTCGCGCTGCTCGCGACGGCGGCGTATCTTGCGCCCGGTCTGTCGCGCGCGAACGACAGCTACGCGATGCCCGTGGCACAGGTGCATCAGACGCTGGCGGCGATGCGGATTCCATCCGATGGCGATGGTCCGCTGGGCGCGTATCCCGCAATCAAGACCGACGACGAGCCGGACGCGATCAGCTGGGCAGGCGGCCCGCGCGGCGCAATTGCCTGCACCGCCAAGCTGTTGCCCGTCAGCGCGAGCGAAACGCGGATCGACCTTGGCTGCACGACCGAGCGCCCCGACAGTCAGGCAGCGCTTGCGCGTGCCCGGATCGGCATGACCGAACAGATTGATGCAACGTTGCGCGGGCGGCCTTATAACCATGAGGCGGTCGCGCTGGCGGCAGGCGCTGTTGCCGCGATTGCGCTCGCGCCCGCCCGGTCTGCTGCCGAGCCCGAGTCGACGCCATTCGCAGATCCGGGCGGGCCGCCGCCCTCCACCCTGCCGTTGGGCGACGACCCGCCGACAGCGCCAGCGGGCAGCCCGGTGACGATTAACACAGCACCGGTCGGCTGATCGCGCATGGCGCCAAGCGGGTGCTTGCCTAATCCGCCGCAGCGGGCATAAGCGCCTGCTGTTCGATAATCACCGAAAGCCCGAGTTTTCCCATGTCCGACATGTTCCGCATCACGCTGCCCGACGGTTCCGTCCGCGAGGTTGCGCCGGGGACTACCCCTGCGGATGTGGCCGCCGCCATCGGGCCGGGACTGGCAAAGGTTGCAATCGCCGCGCGGGTCGATGGCGAATTGCGCGACATCGGCCGCGCGTTTGAGGGCGACGCGGCGCTCGCGCTGGTGACGACCCGCGATGAGGCGGACGCGCTGGAGATGGCGCGGCATGATTATGCGCATGTGCTGGCAGAAGCCGTGCAGGCGCTGTTCCCCGGCACGCAGATCACCTTTGGTCCGTCGACCGATGATGGCTTTTACTATGATTTCGCGCCGAGTGCCGACCGTGGGCCCTTTACCGACGAAGACCTGCCCGCGATCGAGGAAGCGATGCGCGTTATCATCCGCGCTGACAAGCCGCTGCGCCGCGAAGTGTGGGACCGTGCGACGCTCATCAGCCGCTGGAAGCAGCAGGGCGAGAATTTCAAGGCCGAATGGGCCGCCGAACTTCCCGGTGATGAGCCGTTGACGGTCTATTGGTCGGGCGATGACTGGCTCGACATGTGCCGGGGGCCGCACCTTGCCTCCACCGGCAAGCTCGCCGCCGATGCGTTT
>PNLG01000178.1 GCA_013822915.1 Sphingomonas sp.
GGGTGTGTGGTCGATCGCAATCGGTTGCGGGGTCACGACCAAAGCGCCGCCGGTGCGGGCGACCGCGACCGCCAGGTCGAAACGCGCGCGGAACCGCATCGCCTCAATCGGGCGCGGGACCGTTTTGCTGGGTCGCCGCCCGAGCGTAAGGTCGATTTGCATACCGGGGCGCAGCGTATCGAGCGCGACCTTGCGCCCGACCAGATCACTGACCAGCCGCGCCTCATCGCCGCCCACGCCCGCCCGGCGCAGCACATCGCCAAAGCGGTCGCCGCTGCCCAGCGTCGCGGTCAGGTCGATGATCGGCCGTTCGGGCGTTTCGGCGAGCGGACGGACCAGATCATTGGCGGCCATGCGGTGCCCGGTCGTAGCCCCCCAGGCGAGGGGCGCGATGGTGTGTGCGCGTGCTTCATCCCATTGTTCACCGGCAAGCGGCGCCGGCGCCAAGCCCGCGACGGGGCGCAGGCCGGGGGTAAGCCACCAGGCTGCCGCGATCAGCGATGTGCAAGTTGCCAGCCCCCGCCACCAATCGCGCGACGCGATCCGCGCGCCCAGATCCGGGGTCCAGTCGATCGCGCCGAAATCGGCGCGCAGCCCGCGCATCCCGGGCGAAAGCCGCGCGCGTTCCGCTCGACCAAAGGCGATTGCGGCGGCGCCCCCACCCAGTGCCAGTTCATGATCGCTGCGTAAAAACACAGCCGCTCCCAATTGCTTTACCGCGTTCCCGGCGGGTGCGGGAACTGTGCATCACGACTGTGGGGTGAGGGCATTAAAGTCAAATTAACCCCTATGGTGCGGATCGGCGCTTGCGATGAACGGTGGCGTGACAGCGACAGACGGATTTCCGCCGAGTCGCGCCCGCCCTGACGATCAACGGAATTATTTCGCACAGCGGTTGCGCCAACGCGGCCGGCGGGCGATTTGAGAGCAGTCATGTCGCAGCACGCTCCGCCACCGGTCACCGCCGTTCTTGGCCCGACCAATACCGGCAAGACTCACCTCGCAATCGAGCGGTTGTGCGCGCATGCAAGCGGGATGATCGGCTTTCCGCTGCGGCTGCTGGCGCGCGAAGTCTATGACCGGGTGGTGAAGATCAAGGGCGCGCATCAGGTCGCCCTTATGACGGGTGAGGAGCGGATCGTGCCGCCCGCCGCGCGCTGGTTTTTGTGTACCGCCGAAAGCATGCCGACCGAGCGGGACTTAAGCTTTGTCGGGCTCGACGAGGCACAATTGGGGGCTGATGCCGAGCGCGGACATGTATTCACTGACCGGCTGATGCGCGCGCGCGGGCGCGACGAGACGATGATCCTCGGTTCCGAAGCGCTGCGCCCGGTGGTGAAGGCATTGGTGCCGCGTGCCGACATCACCAACCGTCCGCGCTTTTCCACGCTCAGCTATGCGGGCGCGCGCAAGCTGTCGCGCCTGCCCAAGCGGTCGGTGATCGTCGCCTTTTCAGCTGAAGAAGTTTATGCCGTCGCCGAAATGATCCGGCGGCTGCGCGGCGGGGCGGCTGTGGTGATGGGCGCGCTCAGCCCGCGCACCCGCAACGCGCAGGTCGCGATGTTTCAGGCAGGCGAGGTCGATTATCTGGTCGCAACCGACGCGATCGGCATGGGGCTGAACATGGATGTCGCCCATGTTGCCTTTGCGTCTTTGCGCAAATTTGATGGGCACCGCCAGCGCCGCCTGACCATATCCGAAATGGCGCAGATTGCCGGTCGTGCCGGGCGGCATCAGCGCGACGGCACCTTCGGTGCGCTGGCCGAGGAGGGGCCGGGCGCGTTCACGCCCGAGGAAATCGCCGCAATCGAGCAGCACCGCTTCCCCCCGCTCCAGGCGCTTTACTGGCGGCAGGGCGCACCGGACTTGTCGAGCATCGACGCGCTGATCGCCGATCTGGAGACCAAGCCGCTTGACCCGGTGTTGCGCGCCGCGCCCGAGGCGACCGACCTTGCCGTGCTCAAGCGGCTGGCGGGCGAGGATTGGGTGCGCGCGCGGGTGCGGGGGCCGCGGGGCGTGGCGCGGCTATGGGCGGCGTGCGGCGTGCCTGATTTCCGCAAGCTGGGGCTTGACCCGCATTACCGCTTTGTCGCGCGGTTGTTCGGTTATCTGTCGGAAGGGGTTGGGCATATCCCGCATGACTGGTTTGCGGGCGAGCTTGCCCGGCTCGATACCATGACCGGCGATGTCGAGACGATTGCGGGGCGGATCGCCGCAGTGCGAAGCTGGGCCTATATCGCCCACCGCGCCGATTGGCTGGCCGAGCCGCAGCATTGGGCGGAGCGCACCCGCGCGGTGGAGGAGCGGTTGTCAGACGCGCTCCATGCCAGCCTGCGCCAGCGCTTTGTCGATACCCGCACGACAATGCTGATGCGGCAGATTGGGGGCGATCCGGCGGCACTGCCGGTGGTGATCGGGGCCGATGGCGCGGTATTGGTCGACGATCATGCGCTTGGCCGGCTGGAGGGGTTTCGCTTCATCGTGGCCCCTGATGCGCGGGCCGCCGATAAACGCTTGCTGCTGGCGGCTGCCGAAAAGCGGCTGGGGGCGGAGCGGGCGCGCCGTGCAGCGGCCCTTGCCGGGGCCGGTGACGAGGCGATTATGCTGGTCGATGCGCCCGGTGATGCCCCCTTGCTGGCGTGGGCGGGGAACAGCATTGCCGCGCTGCGCCCCGGCCCGTCGCTGGTGCGACCGCGCATTATGCTCGACCGTGCGCTCGATTGCCTCGCCAAGCCCGAGCTGGAGCGCATTCGCGCGCGGCTGGATCTGTGGCTGGCGGCGCAGGTGGCGCGTCACGTCACGCCGTTGATGACGCTCGCGGCAATCGCGCGTGATCCCGCCGCATCCGCGCCGCTCCGCGTTATTGCCGCCGCGCTCGATGCGGGCGGTGGGATGGCGGCGCGCTTGCCGCTTGCCGACAGTGTTGACGCGCTCGGAGCGCAGGATCGGCGGCGGTTGCGGCAAGCCGGAGTGATGCTGGGCACGCTCGACCTGTTTGCCCCCGTGCTGTTGAAGCCGGGGGCGGCGCGCTGGCGGGTGGCATTGCTGGCAGCGCGGCATGACCAGCCGCTGGCACTGCCCGTCCCGCAGGGGGCAACGGTGGTGGCGCGAGGACGGGGAATGGCCGGTGCCTATCGCGACATTGGCAGCCAGTCAGTGCGAGTCGATCTGGTCGAGCGGATCGCGCGCGTCGCGCATGACGCGCGACGCGGCGGGCGGCCCTTTGCGCCCGATATGACGCTTGCAACTTCCATTGGGCTGACGGCGCCCAATTTTGCGCGGCTGATGACGCAATTGGGGTTCCGCGCGATGCCGATCGACGGCGGCAGAGCAGGCGAAGGCGCGTCGGGGGATGGCGCGTCGGGGGATGGCGCGCCGGGGGATGGCAGGGCGCACTGGGCGTGGCGCGGGCCGCCGTCGCGAATCAAGCCAGCGGCCACGCCCCCCCGTGGTGCCTTTGCCGGGCTTGCCACGCTGGTGGCGCGTGACGGCTGAACCTGCGCAGGACGCAGCGACTGACGCGATGCGGCTTGACCTGTTCCTTTGGTATGCACGCCTTGCCAAATCTCGCAGTGTCGCCGCCGAGTTGACCCGCAGCGGCGCGGTGCGGCTTGACGGGCGGCGAGTGGCGCGGGCGCACGCGTCGGTGCGGGTCGGTGCGACGATCGCCTTTGTCCAGCGCGACGCGGTGCGCGTGTTGCGGGTGATGCGCTTACCGCAGCGGCGCGGGCCGGCAGCGGAGGCGGCAGCG
>PNLG01000058.1 GCA_013822915.1 Sphingomonas sp.
GTAACGTCCGCGACAAGGCCGCCCCCGATGAACTGCGCAATACCAGCCTTGCCGCGCTCCATTTCCGCCTAGTTGAGGTGGCGACGATTTTCCTGCTGCCGATGCTCGCGATCGCGCTCGGTGTACCGCCGAAACGGTCGCCGTCGGCCATTGGCATCTTTCTGTCGATCGTGATGATTGTAACCTACCATAAGATCAACGAATATGGGGAATCGCTCGGCTCGCTTGGACTGGTGGATCCGTTTGTGGCGCTGTGGGGGCCGTTCATCGTTTTCGCAGCGCTGATTTACTGGATGTTTTACACCATTGCCTATGTGCCTGGCGGGCAACCGATCGGTTGGCTTGAACGCGGTGCCGCGCGGCTCGGCAAGCTGATTTCGGCCCGAATCCCCGGTCGGCGCGCGGCGGTCGG
Organism: Sphingomonas sp.; assembly: GCA_013822915.1. Lineage (GTDB taxonomy): Bacteria > Pseudomonadota > Alphaproteobacteria > Sphingomonadales > Sphingomonadaceae > Sphingomonas. The sequence continues at coordinate 413 of PNLG01000058.1, forward strand.
CGGGTGATGTTCGCCGCCTGGTTCCCCTCGCGCACCGTGGCGCTTTATCTCGCACGGACGTTTCTGGTGCGTTCGGCCGTCGTGCTCGCCGGGCTGGTGCTGATTCTCCAGACGCTCGACCTGCTCGGTGAATCGGGCCACATCCTTGAATATCCCGGCAATGGCGACCGTGAGGTATGGCGCTACGTCAGCCTTCGCACGCCGCAGATTATCGCCAATTTCCTGCCCTTTTCGGTGCTGCTCGGCACCATCATCGCGCTCAGCCAGTTGAACGCCAACAGCGAAGTCATTGCGATGAAATCAGCCGGGCTGTCGGCGCATCAGGTGCTGGCGCCGCTGATCCTCGCGGCCTTTGGGGTGGCGCTGCTATCCTTTGCATTCAACGACCGGGTTGTGTCGCGGGCCAGTGCCACGCTCGATCAGTGGAAGAAGATCAGTTACGCGCCCCTGCCGATGGATCGCGGCGACCGTGTGAATGTGTGGGTGCGTGACGGCGATGACCTGCTATCTGTGCGCAAGGTATCGGGCCGGGGCAATGCCGCGCAGCTGCGCGATGTGACGTTTTATGATCGCGACAATGGCACGCTGATGGCCATTATTCGGGTGCCCCGCGGCGTGCATGCAGGTGACGGCTGGCGGATCGGCCCGGCGCAGCGCTTTGACGTCGCGACCGGCACCGTCGCCAATCTGGGCACGATCACGATCAGCCGCGGGGTGCGCCCCGATCAATTCACGCTGAGCAGCGTCAACGCCGATGGCCTGTCCTTTGGCGCGTTGAGCCGCGCGATCGACGATTTGCGCGACGCCGGGCGCCCCACCAAATCGCTGGAGGGATCGCTGTGGCACAAGCTGTCGGGGCCGTTGTCGTCGATCCTAATGCCGCTTCTGGGCGCGGTGGCGGCGTTCGGGCTCGCGCGATCGGGCAAGTTATTCATCCGCGCGGTGCTCGGGATGTTGCTCGGCTTTCTCTATTTTATGGCCGATAATTTCGCGCTCGCGCTCGGCAATCTGGGGGTCTACCCGCCGATGCTCGCGGCATGGGGGCCGTTTTTCCTGTTCCTGCTGATCGGCGAAGTGGTGCTGGTGCGCACCGAGGAGTAGCTACCGCCCGCGCACCAGTGTGCTGCGCGTTATCTTGCCCACCAACCCCGGCAGCCCGGCATAATTCGCGCGGTGATAGGGCGAGTCCGCACCGAGCATCGACTTCAACCGCCGATGCGCTTCGCCAAGCGCGTGATAGGGGACGCTGGGGATCAGATGGTGGAGCGCGTGATAGCGCAAGCCCACCGGCGCCCACAGCACGGGCAGCAGCGCGGGCGGCGGCACATTGACCGAGTCCAGATATTGCGCGGTGACCGTCATCGGCTCACCCTCATTCTCCCACAAATGCGCGACCAGCGTGCGGACCTGATTGACCACTGCAACGGCCGATACGATGCCGAGGAAAATCAGGAAGGCACGCAGCGGGATCACGCCGCTTGCCACCAGCGCGACAAGCGCCACCGCCCAAAGGCTCGTCACCAGTTCCAGCCGGTGCCACAATGTGCGGGCGTCGCCCTCCGGCGGGCGGCGCTCAAAACTGGGATTAATCGCCAGCCCCGAATAACGCGCTACCACCGCCCGCCGCAGCGCCGGGATCACCACCGATAACGGCGCCAGCACCGCAAAGCGAAAGATCAGCGCAATCGGCGCAAACAGCGACGCGATGATAAAGGCCGGCAAGGTCCAAGGCTTCATCAGCGCGAGCGGCAGATACTCCGGATCGTCCGCCGTGCCATAACGGGTGCGGGCATGGTGGAGATTATGCACGCCCTCATACATGAAAGACGGCACCAACAGCGGAATTCCGATCAGCGCGTTCCACGCCAGCCGAAATCCCGGCAGGCTGCTATGCTTCATATGGGTGACTTCGTGGATGAAGCTTTCGGCGCGGTAGAGCGCCAACATCGCCACCACGCCCGCGCAAATCGCGAGCGCCGGCGACGCCAGCGCAATCGCCGCTACCAACGCGCCGTAACCAAGCACGACCGAGCCCAGAAAATCGGTCCAGTAAATGCGCGGATTGGGGACGTGCAGCGCGCGGGTCAGGTCGGCGGCGGCGCGCAGCATCGCGGCGTCATCGGCAATGCGGGGGCGCATGGGGCGCGCGGGCTCGGCAACGACGCCGTCAACGGGACTTAAAGTTACGCTTTCCATCACCCGCTCCCTGCCGCCCAAAAATGGCGATAGCGTGGCACCTGCGCCACAGCGCTTGACAGCACCGATCGAACGCCGGACTCCCTGCCCCATCAAATCGACCATCACAAGGCTGGGCATGAACGCGCTTACCATCCGCACCGTTAATACCAAGACCGACCGCAAGCAATTTGTGGACATCGGCTTTCGCCTAAACGCCGCCGACCCCCATTGGGTGCCGCCGCTAAAGCAGGAAGCGCTGGGGCTGATTACGCCAGAGAAAAATGGCTGGTTCAGCCATGCGCGCGCGCAACTGTTCATTGCCGAGCGCGGCGGCGAGCCTGTGGGCCGGATCAGCGCGCATCTCGACCTGCTCGCGCTCGAAATGCCAGATGGCCGCGGCTTTGGCCCCGGAGTCGGGTTTTGGGGGCTGTTCGATGCGACCGATGAGGGCGTTGCCCATGCGCTGATCGCCGAGGCCGAAGGCTGGCTGCGCGCGCAGGGGATGACCCGCGCGCTGGGCCCGGTCAGCATGTCGATCTGGGAGGAGCCGGGCCTGCTCATCAAGGGTCACGGCCACGCACCAACGATCATGATGGGCCATCACCCGGCGCGCTATCAGGGGTGGATCGAAGCCGCGGGTTATGCGCCCGAAAAGCAGCTGATGACGTATGAGCTGGACATCACCAAGGAATTCTCCCCCATTGTCCAACGGATTGTCGCGGCGGGCGAAAAAAACGCGCGCATCCGCATTCGCGAGGTCGATCGCACTCAGTTCGACCGCGAGGCCACGATCATTCTGGCAATTCTCAACGATGCCTGGGCCGACAATTGGGGTTTTGTGCCGCTAACCCCGCCCGAAATCGCCGATGTCGGCAAAAAGCTGAAGCCGATTGTGTTCAACGACCTGATCCGCATTGCCGAACTCGATGGTGAGCCGGTGGCGTTCATGATCACGCTCCCCGATTTGAATGAGGCAATCGCCCCGCTGAACGGCAATTTGCTCCCGTTCGGCTGGGCCAAACTGCTGCTATGGCTGCGGCGCCCGCGCGTGCGGACGATGCGGGTGCCGCTGATGGGGGTAGTCAAGCGGTTGCAGGCATCGCGGATGGCGAGCCAGCTTGCCTTTATGATGATCGAATATATCCGCCGCGCA
>PNLG01000098.1 GCA_013822915.1 Sphingomonas sp.
GCGGCACCGAATAGGGGTCAAACCCCGCCAGCGCGACGGCCCCATCCCATAAATAGCGTTCGGCATCATTGCTGCTGAGCATCGGCGCCGCGAGCAGGATCAGCCGCGCCGCAATCCCGGCTGCGACCAAAACCCGCATGGGGACTGCACGGCCCGCCGCCCAGGCGGTCAGCATCGCCGCGCTCATCACCCCATGAATTGCGATGTAGCCCGTCCCGGTATGCGCGGGGGCAAGCGCGGTCACGAAATAGGGCGCTATGCTTGCCGCCACGAACACGGCGCAGGCGGCCACGCCAATTGCGGTGCGGCGGGGCGTCGTGGCGATGGCCTCGGTCATGCCGGCGCGATCCGGCGCGCATGCGGCAGCCGGGCACGCGCGCTGCTCAGCCCGATCGACAGAAAACTGGCCGCAAACAACAGCCCAAATGGCAGGCTCAACCAGAAGTGCTGCAGCACCAACCAGACGCAGCAGCCGATATAGGCCACACCCAGCATCATCTCGACACCGGCGCTCAGCCATGATCGCGCAGCGCGATAGGCGGCGAGGCCAAGCCCCTCGCGCGCTTCCTCCATACTACCCTGCTTGGGCGTGCGGATGAAGGGGCTGCGCTGACCCAGCAAAGCCTCGACCACCGCGCGACCATTATTGAGCGCAAGGCCGATGAGCAGCGGGATCAGGATCGCGACTTCCGAAAGCTTGCCGCGAACGCCCAGGCCCAGAACGCGCTGCCCCACCAGAAAAAAACCGATATGGCTGAGGCTTGCCATGACGAACAACGGCGCATCCACCCACAGCAGCGCATCAAGGTGATAGGCTTCGCGAAACAGCACCCCCGGCACAAACAGCAACAGGCATTCGGCGACTATGAGCAGATACGATAAATTGCTGGTCAGGTGGATAATCGCCTCCGCCTTCACCCGAAACGGCAGCCGCGCGCGCCAGACCGCGGGCAGGATACGCAGCATGACCTCGATCGACCCCTTGGTCCAGCGGTGCTGCTGCGTCTTGAACGCATTCATGTCGCCGGGCAGTTCGCCGGGGCAGGTCACCCCGCCGCGATAAACGAAGCGCCATCCGGCCAATTGCGCGCGGTAGCTGAGGTCAAGATCCTCGGTCAGGGTGTCCGCGCGCCAGCCGCCCGCATCGACAATCGCCGCTTTGCGCCAGATGCCGGCCGTGCCGTTGAAGTTGAAGAACAGGCCGCCCGCCGCCCGCCTGCTGTGTTCGATCGCGAAATGCGCGTCGAGCAGCACCGCTTGCGCGCGGGTCAGCAACGACGCAGAGCGATTGAGATAGCCCCAGCGCGCCTGCACCATCGCTACCCCCGGATCGGCGAACGGATCAATCAGAGCGCGCAGAAAATTAGGCGGCGGCAGGAAATCGGCGTCGAGGATGAGCAGGAAATCGCCGCTCGCCTGCGCCAGCCCGTAATCGAGCGCGCCCGCTTTGAACCCCTGCCGATCGGGGCGGCGCACATGCTCGATCCGCACGCCCAGCGCCCGGTGATACTCGCACCGCGCCGCTGCAATCGCCGCTGTCTCGTCAGTGGAATCGTCGAGAACCTGAATCTCCAACCGGTCGCGCGGATAATCGAGCGCGGCGGCGGCGTCGATCAACCGGGTGATGACATGGCGTTCGTTGAATACCGGCAATTGGACCGTCACCATCGGCAACTCGGCAAAGCGCAGCGCCGCCTCCGCTTCGGGTTTTGCCCGCCATTGTCGATAGGTCAAATGGAGCCGATGCGCGCCAAAGCCGCTCAGCACGACCATGATCAGATAATGGCTCGATAGAATCAGGATCGCCCCGATATCGGCCAGCATCGTCATAGCAAGAGGACAAGCGCCAGCTGGAAATTGGTGCCCGTCAGTGTGTTGTCGCCGTAAACATTCGGTGTGACGGTGAATTCGACGCCCAGTTTCTTGTTGATCCGGCGGCCCGCGGTCAGCTCAAGCTTGGCAAGGTCAAAGGCAAGCGGCAGCGTGGGGTTGCCGTTGGCCGCGATAAGGCGCGTTTCGTTGCGAATGCTCGCAATTCCGTCCAGCTTGGTGCGCACATAAGTGGATTTACCCAGATCAACGCCATATTCGACGAGATAGCGAAACTCGTCCGACGGGGCGCCGACGCGGTAGCGATAACCGGCTTCGACCACGACATATCCCGCCTTGCCAAAACCGCGACCAAGCTGAAGCCGCCCCTCAAAATCCTCCTGCCCGTTGCCGAGCGGCAGCGGGTTGTTGCGGTTATAGGCATAGGGAAGCTTGAACAGCCCCTGCACCGCGACGACAACCGGCCCCTTCGACAAATTGTAGCGCAGGCCAAGGTCGATATCGCCGACGCCAGTGGTTCGTTGCGATACGGGAACGCCCGCAGCATTTCGGTCCACGCGGCGGATTTCCTTGATCGGGATCGAGGCGATGAACGACAGATTGTCAGTGATGCCGGTCTCATTATAATAAGTGAAGTTCAGGTCTTCGAACACGACAAAGCCGTCCTGCTGTGTGCCAAAGTTCGAACTGCCGGTGAAGAAGTTGACGGCGGGCTTGTTATAGGTTTTGCCCTGTTCAAGCGTCCATGGCCCGGCCATGGCGGCCGTTGGAACCGATGCTGCGCTCACCATCGCAATAGCGGGCAAGCGGTGTGTAATGCGGTGCATCAAGCGTCGGACGGCGTGCATGGCAGGTTCCTCCTCAAGCCTTGGCAACGAACCGGGTGCGTTCCCTTGCGGTGATGGTCGTTACCGTGTTCGGTGAGTTTGACTGACAGGTTACACCTGTCGATGCACAGCTTAGCTGCTTAGAGCGCGTCGTTCTTTTCAAGAACGGCGGATTTTATCGGATCCCCGGATATTTTCAGCGCCAGGGACGCTCGCGGAACCATTTTGTGAGCACGAATTTGGCACCCAAGCGCACCTTCATGCCGTGATGCAACGTCGCTGCGTTGCCGCTGCCATCGGGATTGAGGTTATTCCAGATCAGCAACTTGCCGGTTTCCGGGTGAATCGTCTTGTCAATCACCTTAAACCGGGTCGCGCCGCCAGCACCCGGTTCGTTGAGATAGATCATCGCGGTCCAGGTGCGTTGCCCGGCGACCCCGCAAAACTTCTCCCAATCAACGCCGAGCGGATCGAAATAATCGGTATGCGCCTTGAACTCCTGCCCAACCCCATAGCGTTGCCCCTGCAAAGTCTCGCCATGCGCAGGGTCAAGGTTCATGAAGCCCGCAATCTTGGTATCGATGAGCTGCGTCAGATGTTCGTCGGGACGGAAATCACACGTCTCGCTGGTGCGAAAGGCGTCATCGCCATTAAAGTCCGACACCGTCGATGGCCGCCGCTCCGCGTCGATACGCACCATCAATTCGCGGCACAGATCTGCAGGGATGAAATGCCGCATCACGAACAGGATCAGCTTGGGGGAGGGCACTTTCTGGATGCCCGGCTGCGCGCTCAAATGCGCCACGACGGGTGCGGCGGGATAGCCCGATCCGAAAGGGGGCGGGGGAGCAAATCCGGTCTGGGACGGGGTTTCGATCGCGGTCGCCATGCGCGATCCTGTGCCAAAGATGCGCCGAAATTGCCAGAGCATCGGTCGTCAGGATGGCCAGTAACGAATAATTCACATAACCGACGCTCTTTCGTAATATCGCATGCGTAGCAGGTCGCGGCGGGAGTGAGTTGAA
>PNLG01000185.1 GCA_013822915.1 Sphingomonas sp.
TAGTCGCGCACCAGCACCGAATAGCGGCGGCGCAGCGCGCGCCGGTCGGCGTTGATCTCCAGCCCCAGCACTTTGAGCGCGCGCCGGTCCGCGTCGGACAGGGGGCGCCCATCGGCCCGCGCGGCGGCGGTTTGGCCGCGAAACCGGGCGCTGATTGCGTCGAGCGGATCGGCAAAATCGGCCCAGGCGGGCGGCCGGTCGGTGCCGCTGGTGGCAAAGGCGCGCGTCTCCCGCTCCCACCCGGCATAGGGGCGCTGCGCGTCGCTGATTTCCTCGGGCGTCATCCCGGCGAAAAAATTATAGCGCGCGTTGAATTCGCGGACATGATCAAGACACAGCCAGCGATAGGGCGGCGGCTGGTCGCTGGCGGTGCGGCCCTGTTCGGCGGGCGCGCGAAATTCGCCGGCCTGCTCGCATCCCCCCACCGCGCAGGGCCGTCCGGTTCCCTCCACCCGGCCGTGAAAGCGGGCGCGGGGCCGGGCCTTATTGTCGTCACCTTCCGTCAAGCAATTCCCCAAAGCCACCAAAACCGCCTATATAGGGGTTATGACAGACGCTACCACTGGCCCCGTTGCCGCCGAAATCGCCGCCCGGCTGACCGCCGCCCTTGCTCCCCAATCGCTGCAGGTTATCAACGACAGTGCGCACCACGCCGGGCATATGGGCGATGACGGATCGGGCGAATCGCACTTTACGGTGGTGATCGAAAGTGCCGCCTTTGCCGGGCAATCGCGGCTGGCGCGCCAACGGCTCGTCAATCAGGCGCTGGGTGATTTGATGGCCGGGACCGTCCATGCGCTCGCCATCCGCGCGCGGGCGCCGGGTGAGCCGGGCGCGGGTGCAGCATGACCCGCGCGGCACGACCGGCGGCGCGCATCATCCTGCTCGATCCGGCGGGGCGGGTGCTGTTGTTCCGCTTTGACCCCGATGACCGCCCGCCCTTTTGGTGTACACCGGGCGGCGCGCTTGATCCCGGCGAGGATTATGCGAGTGCAGCGCGCCGCGAGCTGCGCGAGGAGACCGGGCTGGACCTTGACCCTGGCCCCGAAATTGCCCGCCGCCATGTCGAATTCATCACGATAGAGGGCGCGCCTGTGTCAGCGGATGAGCGTTATTTCCTGATCCACGCGCCCAGTGACGCGATTGATACCGGCGGGCATACCGCGCTTGAACAACGGGTGATGACGCGCTGGCGCTGGTTCACCCTTGCCGAACTCGCCGCGCATGATGAGCGTTACTTCCCCGAAGATCTCGCAGAGCTCATCACCCTTCATACAGGAGTTGCGGCATGACGACCGAGGTTGCTGTGCAGCGCATTGCGCTCCCCACCGGCGTTGCGCTTGATGTCGCGACGGCGGGCGATCCGGCGGCGCCCGCGATCATCCTGCTCCATGGTTTTCCCGAATCGCACCGCACCTGGCGGCACCAGATTCCCGCCCTTGCCCAAACGCATTTCGTAATCGCCCCTGATCAGCGCGGCTTTGCCCGGTCGGACAAGCCATTGGGGGTGGAGCATTACCGGCCCGACCGCCCGGTTGCCGATTTGCTGGCGCTGGCGGATCATTTCGGCAAACAACGCTTTACGCTCGTCGGGCATGATTGGGGCGGGGCGATTGCGTGGGCGGCGGCGCTCAACCATGCCGACCGGGTTGAGCGGCTGATCATCGTCAATGCGCCGCACCCGCTGATTTTCCAGCGCACGCTGTTCGACGATCAGGGCCAGCGCGCGGCGAGCCAGTATATCCGCGCCTTTCGCGATCCCAGCCTTGAGGCGCATATCGCAGCTATCGGAGTCGAGGCGTATTTTGCGCGCACCTTCATGGGCCATGCCGATCCCGAGGCGCTGGCAGCGGAAAAGCCCCATTATCTCGACCAGTGGACTCAGCCCGGCGCGCTCACCGCGATGTTCAACTGGTATCGGGCAAGCGCCATGATCGTCCCCGCGATGGACGAACAATCTGCGCGGCCCGCTTTCCTCGACGCGCCGTTCCCGCCGCTTGCGATGCCGGTGCTGGTGATCTGGGGCATGAACGATACGGCGCTACTCCCGTGCCAGTTGGAAGGGATGGACGCGCTGGTCCCCGACCTCACGCTGGTGAGGGTGGCGGATGCCGGGCATTTCGTGACCTGGGAAGCGCCCGATGCGGTCAATGCGGCCATGCGCGCGTTTTTGGGGTGAACCCGCTCACTCGCTGATCGTGCGGACCTTGCCCTGTTGGTCGGCGGCGATTTCGGTCGGGGTGAACGGCAATCGCACGAATTTCTTCGCCGAATAAAGCCGGGTCTGATCGGCGAAATGGGGGGAGGCCGGGTCGGTCGATTGCGAATAGCTGAGCACGGCATCCGCCACAGGCCCGCGATCGTCAAAGGTGACGATCTGGACATAGCTTGACCCGTGATAGGGGACGAAACCGCCCTCGACCGGGGCGGCCATCTGCACATTCAGCACGCCAAGCTGGCCATCGCCGCCATGCACTGCAATCCGCTCGCTCCCGCGCACCGCGAAATGGACATCGCCCCAGCGCGCGTCGAGCTTGAACCCGTCCTTCAACAGCTTCGCCTGGGTGTCGGCAAGCGCTTTCAGCAGCTTTGCCCCGGTCTCCCCGCTCGTCACCACCCCGCGCGGCGTGTGGACCGGGTCGGCGGGGTCGAACGGCACTTGCCACAGCCCGGCAATGCGGCTGGCGGCGGGCCAGAAATTTGCAAAGACCAACGCGCCCCGGCTGTCGATGTCGAACCGCCCATCCCACAGGTTGAGCGCGGCGCACGCAGCGGCCACCTCGGCTTTGCCCGCGCACAATGCGCGCACCGGATCGAGCGCCAGTTCGGCCGCGAGACTCTTATTGGCAAACGCCATTTGCGCGGCCTTTGCCGCATCGACGTGCGTGCCGCCCAGCCCGTCGCGCCCGTCGAACCGGCGCGCCAGCTCGACCAGCCCCGACCGGGTGCGCAACGTGCGCTGTGTGCCCCACGCGCCGAGCACCGGCGATAGCTGGCGGTAAGGGGCGCTGGCATTGCTCAACCAATAGCTGTCGTTCGAATTGGCGACATAATCACGCCGTTCCCAGATCGCCTGCTCGCTCGCTGGGAGCAGGCGCGGGGCAGCGGTGCCCGGCGTATCGTCCCAATCACAGGCCGAGCGCCGCCCGTCGAGCAGCACGAACCGCGCGGAAACCGCCGCCGACAGCGGGGTGGCGCAGTCCTTTGCCTTTTGCGCCGACACATTGGGCGCGGCCGTCACATCGGCATGGAGCACATTGCCCGCGCGGTCGGCGGCAATGGTGTTCACCCACGGGATACCCAGCGTTGTCGACACCGCCGCTTTCACGTCCGCCACCGTGCGCGCTTTGCCGATCGCCATCCAGGCCGCCAGGCTGCGGTCATTGTCGTAGTTGGCGTCGCGGATCGCATAGGCCTTGTCCGCTTTCCACCCCATGCCGAGCAGGGGGATGGTGACGACGGGGCCAAAGCGCGTGGCGTAAAGCGTGCGGGTGACCGCGGGCTTGCCATCGGGCATTGGCACGGTCACGCGGACTTCGCGCATCTTTTCCACCTTGCCGTCGACAAGATAGCTGGCCGGGTCGCCGGGCGCGAGTTGCAGTTCAAACCCGGTGAAATGCTGTGCCGCCGTCACCGTGTGCGTCCACGCGACATCCTTGT
>PNLG01000306.1 GCA_013822915.1 Sphingomonas sp.
CCAGCCGATCGATGTCATTGAAAATGCTATGGAACGGGATAAATTCCTGTCATCGGATGAGGCGAAGGCTTTTGGCCTGATCGACGAAGTTTTTGACAAGCGGCCAATGCCGGTCGATGAGTCAGGGTCCGCTGCTGCCTGACGCGGGTAGAGTATTTACCTGTTTTGGGTGATTGTCGGAAGGACGCAGGGCGGGCTACACTAGCCTGCTCAACGAACGCGCTCGTTTCAGCGCGAAGGACGGTTTTGAATGACAAAGCTTAGCGGCGGCGATTCAAAGAGCACGCTTTATTGCTCTTTCTGCGGCAAATCACAGCATGAGGTGCGCAAGCTCATCGCCGGGCCAACGGTGTTCATCTGCGATGAATGCGTCGAACTGTGCAACGACATCATCCGTGAGGAAACCAAGTCCGCACTTGTCAGCAAAAAGGATGGCGGTGTGCCCACGCCGCAGGAAATTTGCGACGTGCTCGACGATTATGTGATCGGGCAAAGGCGGGCCAAGCGCGTGCTGTCGGTTGCCGTTCACAATCATTACAAGCGGTTGAACCACGGGGCCAAGGGCGCCGAGGTGGAGCTCGCCAAATCGAACATCCTGCTCGTCGGGCCGACGGGTTGCGGCAAGACGCTGCTCGCGCAAACGCTGGCGCGGATTCTCGACGTGCCGTTCACGATGGCGGATGCGACCACCCTGACCGAGGCGGGCTATGTCGGCGAGGATGTCGAAAACATCATCCTAAAGCTGTTGCAGGCATCCGATTATAACGTCGAGCGTGCGCAGCGCGGCATCGTCTATATCGACGAAATCGACAAGATCAGCCGTAAGGCGGAAAACCCGTCAATCACCCGCGACGTGTCGGGCGAAGGTGTGCAGCAAGCGTTGCTCAAGCTGATGGAGGGCACCACCGCCAGCGTGCCGCCGCAGGGCGGGCGTAAGCATCCGCAGCAGGAGTTTTTGCAGGTCGACACCACTAACATCCTGTTCATCTGCGGCGGCGCGTTCTCGGGGCTGGAAAAAATCATCGGCGACCGGTTGCAGGGCAAGTCGATCGGCTTTGGCGCGCATGTCGCCTCTCCTGAGGAACGGCGCACTGGCGAAACGCTGAAATCGGTCGAGCCGGAGGATTTGCTCAAATTCGGCCTGATTCCCGAATTTGTCGGTCGCTTGCCGGTGATTGCCACGCTGGAGGATCTTGATGTGCCCGCGCTCGTCAAAATCCTGACCGAACCGAAAAACGCGCTCGTCAAACAATATCAAAAGCTGTTCGACATGGAGAGCGTCGGCCTTGGCTTTACCGACGACGCGCTCGTCACCGTTGCCAAAAAGGCGATCGACCGCAAGACCGGCGCGCGCGGGCTGCGGTCGATTCTTGAGGGCATTTTGCTCGACACGATGTTCGACTTGCCCAGCATGGACGGCGTCGATGAAGTGGTGATCGACAAGGATGTCGTCGATGGCCGCAAGGAACCGGTGCGGGTCTATGCCAAGAAAGAGAAAGCAGGCGACGCCGCGTGATGGCTCTGCGGGCGTCCGATGGCCGGGCGCCCGATCGGCAGGCGTCCGGGGTGCGGCTGGCGACTGCGCCTGACCGCGCGGCGCTATCGGTGATGTTCGCGCGCGCCTTTGCGGATGAGCCCGCTTTGTGTTGGGTCTTCCCGAATCCGGGGGGGCGCGAGCGCCGCCTGAGGCGTCTATTCGCTGTCCTGTTTGATAGCGATGCCGGTGGTGTGCGGCTGACGATGCCGGATAGCGCGGCAGCCACCCTGTGGCGCCCGCCGGGCCATGCCGATACGACGCTGGCTGAAATGCTGCGCTATGCGCCGCAGATGCTGGCGGCGTTCGGCGGCGCGATCGGGCGCGGGCTGGCGCTGTCAAAGGCGATTGACGCGCATTTCCCGCCGCAGCCCTTTTGGTATCTCCATCTGGCGGGGTGCGATCCGGCGCAACAGGGCCGGGGACTGGGCCGCGCGGTGGTGCAGGCCGGGATCGACCGGATGGGTGGCAGCGGGCTGCCCTTTTATCTGGAGACGGCGACCGAGCGGAACATCGGCTTTTACCAGTCGCTTGGCTTTCGTGTAACGAGCGAGTGGCGCGTGGGCCGTGATGGGCCGGTTTTCTGGTCGATGCTGAACGGGTAGGTCAGGCTTAGGCAGCGGCGACGCATTCGAAGCAGCGCATGTCTTCGCTCGGGCTCCCCTCGCGCCAGCCCGGGCGCGTTGCGACGATCGCACCGAACGTTGGATTGACATAAGCCAGGATGATTCGCCGTGCGGGATCCCGTGCCTTCACGCGCTCGATTTGCGCCAGACAGCCGGTGAGGATGTCGGCGCCGAAGCTGTTGTAGAGATAGACGAACACATCGCCTGCGGGGATTGCAAAGTCGGCGGCATTGCCCTGCCAGAATTCCGGGGTCACGGTCGCGCCGCCACGCGCGAGGAACTGGCCGGCATTGATCTGTGCCGTCGCCACCAGCGCGGGTGAATATTCAACCCCGATGACGCGCGGAAAGCCGCGTGCGGCGGCGAGCAGCACGACGCGCCCCTTGCCACAGCCCAGATCGACGAAAGTGAACCCGGCCGGGTCAATGCCCGCGCATGCGATCGTCCGGTCGAGAATGTGTGCGCCGCTGGCCTGGTAATGGTGGCTCGTCGCGCGCAGTTCGGTGGGAAAGTCGAGTTCGCTCATCGTCACTTCGCGGCTGGTATCGGTGCCCCACTGGCGATCGAACGCCGCGTCGCGCCGGGCAGCGGCACGCGCCGCGGGCGTAAGCCGACGCAGCTTTTGTGCGAGCGTTTTGACCGTCGCCGCGAGGATTTGGCCCGGCGAACGCCCTGACAGCGCGCGCAACACGCGACTGACAAATGGCGGCCCCGTAACGGGTGTTTGCGGCGCAGGCGACAAGGAGTTCATGCTCCCGTCCCCTAGCATTGCAAGGTTGCACGGTCCTTAATGTCGGCAACGCGCACGGGGGAGGAGGGCGCAGATGCTACAGCGTTGCCTCGATCGCGCGGGCAGCCTGATCCGGGTCGGCGGCTTGCGTGATGGGGCGGCCGATCACCAGAATCGACGCGCCGGCATCGGCCGCCTCACGCGGGGTCACGACGCGCTTCTGGTCGCTGCGGGCGGCATCAGCCGGGCGGACGCCGGGCACGACCAGAAACCCCTTGGGCCATGCCGCGCGCACCGCCGCTACTTCCTTGCCCGAACAGACAACGCCGTCAATGCCCGCCATCATCGCCAGTTGCGCGAGTCGCATCACCTGCGCACGTGGATCGCCGGGGACGCCGACCGAGCGCAGATCGTCGCTGTCGAGGCTGGTCAGCGTGGTAACGGCCACGACTTTTGTGCCCGCAGGTGCTGCGGCCTTTGCATCCTCGAGCATCGCCCGCCCACCCGAGGCGTGGACGGTCAGGATCGCGGGTTCGATCGGGCGAAGCGCCTGCACTGCCTTGGCAACCGTGTTGGGGATGTCGTGCAGTTTCAGGTCGAGAAAGATTGGCAAGCCAATCTCTGCCATCTCGCGTACCCCGCTTTGGCCGTTGGCGAGGAAGAATTCGAGGCCAAGCTTCAGCCCGCCGACATGGTGGCGCACCCGCAGCGCGAGGCTGCGCGCGGCGTCGAGCGAGGGTGTATCGATTGCAACGAAAA
>PNLG01000067.1 GCA_013822915.1 Sphingomonas sp.
CGGCTAGAGCAGCGGCGATGCTGAACGACCGCACCTCCCCCCTGTCGCTGCTGGCGACGCGCCGTTCGGGCCGACCGCGCGATATGGTCGCGCCCGGTCCCGATGGCGCAGCGCTCGCGGCGATCATCGACATCGCCCTGCGCACCCCCGATCATGGCAAGCTGGCCCCGTGGCGCTTTGTGATTGTAGGGACGGACCAGCGCGCGGCGCTGGCGCAGGTGATTACCAATGCCTATCGCGCCGAACGGCCACAGGCGGCGCGGCTGGAGATTGAGGCGCTGGAAAAATTCGCAAGGCAAGCCCCGGCGCTGGTCGTGGTGTTGTCATCGCCCAAACCCGAAAGCCATATCCCCTTGTGGGAACAGGAGTTATCGGCAGGGGCGGCGTGTATGAACCTGCTCCATGCCGCACACGCATCGGGGTTTGTCGGCGGCTGGCTGACCGGCTGGGCGGCCTATTCCGACGCGGTGCGCGATGCGTTTGGCGCAGCGCCGGAGCGGATCGTGGGGTTCGTCTTCATCGGCTCGCCCGGACAAATGCTGGAGGAACGCGAACGCCCCGCGCGCGACGATCGCGTATCTATGTGGGACGCCAAGCGCCCCTAATCGGGGGTGGACCCGCGCTGCATTTGGTGTATTAAAGCAGCATGACGGCCCTGAATAGCGAAGACAGTCCGGTCTATATCCGCCTGCGCCAGCATATCGCAGAAGCGGTGCTGCGCGGCGAATTCGCCGCGGGCGATCAACTCCCCTCGGTCCGCGCGCTGGCGGCTGAACATGGCGCCAATCCGCTCACCGTGGCGAAAGCGTATCAGCGGTTTCAGGACGATGGCTATGTCGAGGTGCGGCGCGGCGTCGGCATGTTTGTGCTGCCGGGAGCGGCTGAAAAGCTGCGCATGACCGAACGTGCGCATTTTATCGCGAATATCTGGCCCAAAGTGCGCGCACAGATCGACTTGCTCGGGCTTGATCCATCCGAACTGCTTGAGGACATGGCGCTCTAACGCGAGGTTACGCGCCAGCGCCGCGATCAAACCGGGCGTGCCAGCCAGTCCGTCAAAATCGCATTCACCCGCTCCGGCGCTTCCTGCTGCACCCAATGCGACACGCCGGGCAGACGGTGGACCTCGATGCCCGGCACCCATTCTTCTGTCCCTTGCGCGCACCACGGCCCCAAGGCGGCGTCTTCCAGGCCCCAGACCATCAGCGTCGGCGTGTCGATGCGGCCATCGCCGATCGCGCGGTAATCGGGCAGGCGCAGCAACGCCCGGTAGTAATTGACCATCGCCGTCAGCGCGCCGGGGCGCAAAGCGGCCGCGCGATACACGTCAGTGACTTCGGGGGGAAAGCGCGGTTTGTCGATCGCCATTCCGGTAAACGCCTCACCCACCCGCCGCGCGCGCGCCTGCGCAAGCCCGAATTCGGGCAGCCAGGGGAGCTGAAACACAAAGATATACCAGCTCCGCCGGATTTGCCGCCATCGCCGCCCCTCGCGCTGTGCGACCATCGGGTGCGGCACGTTCATGATCACCAGCCGGACCAGCGGGCACAGCTTGCGGATCGCGAAATGCCACGCGACGACCGCGCCCCAATCATGCGCGACGATCATCACCTCGCGCGCGCCGCTCGCGTCGATCAGCGCGGCGACATCGATGATCAGCGTGTCGAGCCGGTAAGCCTCGATGCCCGTCGGCTTATCGCTCGCGCCATAGCCGCGCATATTGGGCGCCCATACCCGCCAGCCCAGCTCGCTCAGCACCGGCATCTGATAGCGCCAGCTAAAGTTCAGCTCCGGAAAACCGTGGAGGCACAGCGCCAGCCGGTCGGTGCCGCCGTCCGCCGCGTCAAGCTCGGCCAGCTCCAGCGCGACACCATTGGCCGCCTGCATTCGCACCCTGATCCCGCTCTCGGCGGGTGGGCACCATGACCAGTTGGTCAAGCGGCAAATGCTTCTGGCGAGAGCGCATAGAGCGGCGCGGCGGGCGCCATGGCGGCGGCCTTCAGCCCCATCGCTTCCGGCACGATTTGGGTGACATAGAAATCGGCAACCGCGCGCTTCATGTGGAGGAAAGCCGGATCACCCTGCGCTGCCGCCGCCGCGCGACCCTGCGCCTCCATCAACCAGCCGCACACCGCCGTCGACAGCATCGTCAGGAAGGGATAGCTCGCCGCCAGCCGGTCATCGACATCGGCCCCCAGCAACCGCCGCGCCACATCATCACATGCATCGATCAGCGCGCGCAGCCCCGCATCCTGCGCCTCGGACCGCATGTCGGCGATCAGGCCGAACATCACCCCGCCATTGTCCATGCTCAGCTTGCGCCCGACCAGGTCGGCGGCCTGAATGCCGTTGGTGCCTTCATAAATCGGGGTGATGCGCGCATCGCGGAAAAACTGCGCGACGCCGGTTTCCTCGACATAGCCCATGCCGCCATGGATCTGGATGGCAAGGCTCGACACTTCGCAGCCAATGTCGGTGCCATGCGCTTTTGCGAGCGGCGTGAGCAGGTCGAGCCGCGCCTGCGCCCCCGCCTCGCCCAGCGTCGCCCGGTCCACTTGGCCTGCCGCCAGATAGACCAGCGCGCGCGCTGCCTGGGTCTGCGCCTTCATCCGCATCAACATGCGGCGCACATCGGGATGTTCGATAATCGCGACTGCCGCGCCGCCGCTGCCGGGCCGCGCCGACTGCACCCGTTCGCGGGCATAAGCGACCGCATGCTGCGTCGCGCGCTCGGCAATCTGCACGCCTTGCAAGCCCACATTGAGCCGCGCATTGTTCATCATCGTGAACATGCCGCGCATCCCGCCCAGCTCCGGGCCGATCAGCTCACCCACGCAATCGCCATTGTCGCCAAAGCTGAGCACGCAGGTGGGCGACGCGTGCAGCCCCAGCTTATGCTCGATCGACACCACCCGCACATCGTTCAGGACGCCCGGCCGCCCATCGGCATCGAGCCGGTATTTCGGGACCAGGAACAGCGACAGCCCCCGCGTGCCCGGCGGCGCATCGGGAGTGCGCGCCAGCACGAGGTGGACGATATTTTCGGCCATGTCATGATCGCCGAACGAGATATAGATTTTCTGCCCCGTGATCGACCAGGTGCCGTCGCCGCGCGGCTCGGCCTTGCTGCGGACCGCGCCGACATCGCTGCCTGCCTGCGGCTCGGTGAGGTTCATCGTGCCCGTCCACGCGCCGGTCGCCAGATGGGGCAGGTAAAGCGCCTGCTGCTCCGGGCTGCCATGATGCGACAACGCCTCGATCGCGCCGACCGTCAGCGTCGGGCAGAGCGCAAAGCCCATGTTCGCGGCGCCCAGCGTTTCCAGCACCGCCGTCTGGATGATGAAGGGCAATCCCTGACCGCCATGCGCCTCCGCCACGCCAATCGTGCCCCAGCCGCCCTCGACATAGGCCTGATAGGCATCGGCGAACCCCTCGGGCATCACCACGCCGTCGGGGGTCCATTTCGCGCCGACGGTATCGCCCACCCGGCTGAGCGGCGCCCATTCCCCCTCCGCAAAAGCGCCCGCCCCCTCCAACACCGCGTCGACCACGTCATCGGAGGCCGCGGCAAAACGATCGCTTGCGGCCAGCGCGCCGATGCGGACGATATGATCGAGGACAAAGCGCTGA
>PNLG01000308.1 GCA_013822915.1 Sphingomonas sp.
CGCCTCCGCATTCGGGTTGAGCACGCCGATACTGTAAGTGAGATAGCCGGCAAAACAAATCCACGCGAGATAGGGCAGCATCAGCGCGGCCGCCGCACCACGAATCCGGCCGAAAAGCCATGTCGTCACCAAAGCGGTCAACAGCATTGCCCCGATCAGAATCAGCGCGCCGCTGACCTTGTGAAAGCCAAAAAACAACGGCGTCCATGCCAGATTGAGCGCAAGCTGCACCGCAAACATCACCAGCGCCGGCATCCGCAGCGCCGATCCGCGCGCATGGACTATCATCGCCAGTGCGACGCCGAGCAGGACGTACAAGATGCTCCACGCAATCGGAAACACCCAATCGGGCGGCGTCAATTCCGGCTTGGCAAGTGCTGTATACCACGGATTGGCCGACCCCACGGCAACACTGCGCGCCGACAGAAACCCCAGCAACAGCACCATGGGAACGGTCACCATCGCCCAGCGCGCAAGCGCGAGCCGCAACTGGCCCTTTGAGGCAATCTCACGCACGTTTTCGAATCCCCATTTTACCCCCGCCCTGCCCCCGACCTACCAAGGGTTGCGGTGCCGCGCGAGTCCGTGTCGCGCGAAATCGCGAGCGCGGACCCCTAATTTGCGGCTAATGGTGGCGACGACGGCGGCACGGGGCGGTGCGCGGCGATCAGGAACTCGACATTGCCCTCCGGCCCGGTAATCGGGCTTGGCGTTATCCCCAACACTCCCCAACCGCGCGCGGACAGCCAGGCCGCCACTTCAGCGCAAACGCGCGCGTGGACCGCCGCGTCGCGCACCACCCCGCCCTTGCCCACCTCATCGCGCCCCGCCTCGAACTGCGGCTTGATGAGCGCCATCACGCGCGCAGTCGGTGCGGCAAAACCAAGCGGCACCTCAAGCACCTTCACCAGACTGATGAAACTCGCGTCGCACACGATCAGGTCGATCGGCTCGCCGATATGCGTCGGCGTCAGCACGCGCGCGCTGGTTTGTTCATGCACGATCACCCGCGGATCCTGACGCAATTTCCACGCGAGCTGATTGGTGCCGCTGTCGATCGCATAGACGCGCGCTGCGCCCCGGCTCAGCAGCACATCGGTAAAGCCGCCGGTTGATGAGCCGACATCCATCGCGACCGCGCCCGTTACATCCCAGCCGACATTATCGAGCCCGTGCGCAAGCTTGATCCCCCCGCGCGAGACCCAGGGATGGTCGCGCCCGCGCACGTCGAGCACGGTATCGCTCGGCACGGTCTGGCCCGGCTTTTCCACCTTGCGCGTGCCGATGAACACGACGCCTGCCATCACCAACGCCTGTGCGCGCGCGCGGCTTTCTGCATGGCCGCACTCGACAAGCAATTGGTCAATCCGAATCTTGGGCATGATCTTCCCCTGCCCGGTCAGGCCCGCCCCGCTTTAGTCGCAATCGGCGCAGCGTCCGCGCACCTCGATAACGGGACGGTTGGGGGAAAAACCCGCTGCGCTCGCAACTGACCGCACATCCTGCGTGATTTTGTCATCATCCAGGTGCAGCGTCTGGCCACACGCGTCGCACACCAGGAAAATGCAATCATGCCGACAATCGGGGTGCGCATTGGCGACATAGGCATTGGCGCTTTCCACGCGCCGCGCCAGATTCGCGCCGACAAACAGGTCGAGGATGCGGTAAACACTGTTGGGAGCAACCCGCCGCCCCTCTAACCGCGACACCGCATCCGCGATGTCATAGGCGGAAGCCGGTTTGTCGAAGCTGCTCAGAGCCTCGAAAATACGGGCACGCATCGCGGTCCATTGCTCACCATGCCGTTCAAGCTGCGCTTGTGCGGCAGTGGCAAGGTCGGTGCCATGCGGTTCATGGTGGTGATGATCGCTCACCCTTTGTTTGGTAAGCCCGTCCGCGCCGCTCGGCAAGGCGCTGTGACTCGCCTTATCGCGAGACACGCTGGTTAAGCGCATGGCCCGCCGCGAGCAGCCCTACCCCGATCAGGGTCCAGAATGTCTCCGCGCTACCATCATAATGCGCACCGTGTGGCAACTGCGTCGCGCCCGCCATCATCCCCAGCCCGAGCGCGCCCACCGCCGCTGGCACCATTGCGCCATGACGCATAATCCCGCCGCCGAGCGCAATCACGCCCAGCATGATCGCGATGACCAAGCCAAATTCGTGGATCGCCGGATGGAGCACCAGCCCGCCGGCCGAAGCCGCCAGCGCGATCAACACCGTGCTGGCCAGGCAATGCACCGCGCACAGCCCTGAAATACCGATCGCCAGCCGATCAATATCTGCGGCAAAGCCGAGAGCAGGCAGATTAAATGATCGCGGTGCGCGGAGGGCTGATTCCATGATGAGATCCCTTTGGCACGGCGCGTCACAAGTTACAATATATCATCGTGCCCTTTTTTTGCGGGACCGCGCGCCATTGGCGGATGGACCACGCAGCGCGTCTAAACCCCGCCCAAAGCCCTGGCGTGACGCGGCTCCCGTGCTGCGCTATGGGGTGCTCCATGTTAATGCAAACTCCTGCGTCTTCGCGCACCAAGCCCCGGCATCTGATGATCTGGCTGTTCGTGGTCGCAGCGATGATTGTCGCGATGGTCGTGATCGGCGGGATCACCCGGCTGACCGAATCGGGCCTGTCGATCACGCAGTGGAAGCCGGTCAGCGGTACAGTGCCACCGCTAAGCGATGCCGATTGGGCGGCTGAGTTTGAGCGCTACAAACAAATCCCCGAATATACGCAGCTTAACCGCGGCATGACGCTGGACGGCTTCAAGGCGATTTTCTTTTGGGAATATGCTCACCGGCTCTTCGGTCGCATCATCGGGCTGGCGTTTGCGGTGCCGCTGCTCTGGTTTGCGGTGCGGCGGCAAATCCCGCGCGGTTATGGCGGGCGGCTGATCGCGATTTTGGCGCTCGGCGGGTTGCAGGGGGCGATTGGGTGGTGGATGGTTGCCTCTGGCCTGTCAGTCCGCACCGATGTCAGCCATGTGCGGCTTGCTGTGCATTTGATGACGGCGCTGTTCCTGCTCGCGGGGATTGTTTGGACAGCACTTGACCTGCGCAGCCTGCCCGATGCGCGTCCTGCGCGGTTGACGATGCTGGCGGGGGTCGCGCTTGCGCTGTTGTTCGCGCAAATCATGTTCGGCGCGTTCACTGCCGGGCTGGATGCGGGCTATGCCTTTGCGAGCTGGCCGCTGATGGGCGATGCGTGGTTCCCGGCGGGCGTGCCACTCATCGACCCGCTGTGGCGCAATGTGCTCGATAACGCGGTGGTCATGCAGTTCATCCACCGCTGGCTGGCATTTGCGGTCGCCGCCGCGCTTGGCTTGGTCGCATGGCGCGCATGGCAGCGCGGCGCACGGCGCGCCGCGGTCGCGATTGCCCTGCTGGTAACGGCGCAAATCGCGCTGGGCATCGCGACGTTGCTGAGCGGGGTCTGGCTGCCCATCGCGGTTGGGCATCAGGCGAGTGCCGCGTTGCTGCTGATCGCGAGCACATGGGCCGCCCATATCCTCGGGCAGGGTTTGGGGCGCCGTGCCGCCGCGCGGTAACGGGCTCGCGCTGGTCGCCGCGCTGGGACTGGCGCATGGCCCGGCGATGGCGCGCTTCCTGCCGCCAGAGGGGCAAGTG
>PNLG01000388.1 GCA_013822915.1 Sphingomonas sp.
GCGGTCGGATCGCTCAAGAACAAGCTGGTCATCCTGCTGCCGGCCGCGCTGTTGCTCAGCGCGTTTGCGCCCTGGGCGATCACGCCGTTGCTGCTGCTGGGCGGCGGTTATCTGTGCTTTGAAGGCGCGGAAAAAATCCTCCACGCGTTCAGCGGCGACCATCATGGCGAGGAGGCAGTCGTCGCGCTCGACGCAAAGGAGCTGGAGGCGCGTCAGGTCGGCGGCGCGATCCGCACCGATTTCATCCTGTCGGGCGAAATCATGGCGATCGCGCTCAGCACGATTGAGGGGCAGCCGATCGTCAATCAGGCGCTGGCGCTGATCGCGGTCGCGCTGGCGATTACGGCGGGGGTTTATGGCGTAGTCGCCATTATTGTGAAGATGGACGATGTCGGTCTGCATCTGGCGCAGCGGCGCGCCGCCGCCACCCGCGCGCTGGGCCGGGGGCTCGTGAAAACGATGCCCGTGCTGCTGAACGCGCTGTCGGTGATCGGCACAGCCGCAATGCTGTGGGTGGGCGGCGGCATTGTCATCCACGCGCTGGAGGTGTTCGGGTGGGATGCGCCTGCGCATCTGCTCCATGACGTATCGGCCCATGCCGGGCACGCCGTGCCATTTGGGCAGCCGGTAGTCGAATGGCTGGTCAGCGCGGTGGTGTCGGCGCTGGCCGGGCTGGTAATCGGCGGGGCGATTGTCGCGGTTCTAAAGGCGATGCCGCGCCGCAAGGCGCAGCCCTCGGCCCACTAGCGCCCCGCGACCAGCCGCGCGAGATGCGCGTGGAGTGCGGTGGCATTCGTGTCCCAGCTGAAGCGCGCCGCGCCCTGCTGCACGCGCTCGGGCAGCGGCGGTTGGGCGATCAGCATCCCGATCGCCTCGGCAAAGGCGGCGGGGGTGCGGTCGGCGATCAGGCCATAGCCGGGGTCGGTCAAAACCTCGCGCGCGCCGCCGATGTCGGGAATGACGATCGGGACGCCGCACGCCATGGCTTCGACCCACGCATTGGCCAGCCCTTCGGATGCAGACGCAAGCGCCATAACATCGGCGGCGGGCAATAGCCGCCCCAACTCGGCATGCGCCACCGCGCCCGTCAACCGCACCCGATCCGAAAGCCCAAGCGCGACAATCCGGGCAGCCAGCACCTCGCGCTCAGGCCCTTCGCCCACAATCAGCAGCGTCGCATCGGGCAGCATTGCGACCGCATCAATGACAACGTCATGTCCTTTACGCGCGACCAGCGCTCCAAGCGATATAACCACTGGCCCGGAAAGGCCGTGCGCCGCCCGCGCCTCTGCCCGTCCGATCCCGCCAAAGCGCGCCGCATCGACCCCGGTGTGGTGGACGGCAATGCGCTCCGCAGGGATGCCGAGCGCCACCATATCGGCCCGCATTGCCGCCGACACCGCCAGCATCGCGTCTGCTGCTTGTCCGGCGCGGCGAACCTGCGCGCGCGTCGGCCCCTGCCCCCATAAATGAATATCGGCGCCGCGTGCCTTGATCGACACGGGCACGCCGAAATGCCGCCCCAGCGCGACGGCGGCAGGCCCATCGGGGAAGAAGAATTCGGCGTCGATCACGTCAAAGGGAAAGTCGCGGCGCATCGCGCTCAGCACCGGCTGCAACCGCCGGATGAGCGCGGGGACGTGCAACCGCCCGCCCGTCCCCGGCATGATCGCAAAGCGCGGCCGCTCAACGCTCAGGCCGTGCCACGCCTCGCGCAGGGGCACATCGGCAAAGCCCGCATAATGCGCGTGGCGCGACAGCGGCCAGGGCGGGATGCCGACGGGCGCGACCACCCGCACCTCCACGCCCGCGCACCGGCTCAGCCCCAGCGTCTGGCGTTCCACAAACACGCCGAAATTGGGGCGCGTCGCATCGGGGAACAGCGTTGCGAGGGTAAGCACTCGAAGCATGACCGCGCGAATAGCTCCCCAAAGGTTAAGGTTCAGTCCGGGTCACTGGCTCCGCCAGCCCACCCGCCCTATTCCAATCGTGCCGCCCCCGAATAAGCGAACAGCACATCCCCGCCCGCGCCGACCGCCACCGTCTCCGCCCCCGACACCAGAACACATTGCCCGGCGGTGAAGGCCAGATCCCCGACGCGCCCGGCGCCCGCCACCGGCACCAGCCAGCCCTGCTGCCCCGCCGCCAGCGTCACGTCGCGCGCACCCGCGCCCCAGCGTTCGAGCACGAATTTCGGCCCTTCGACTAAAATCGTCCGCCTTGGCGCAACTTCCCCTGGCGCGGACGGCGCGACATAGGGCGTCAGCTCGGCAACCGCCACGCCGTCCCCCAGATGGAGTTCGCGCGGGCGGCCATAATCGTACAGCCGATAGGTGGTGTCGCTGTTCTGTTGCACTTCGATCAGGGTCAGCCCGGCGCCAATCGCGTGGATAACGCCCGAACGCAAATAAAACACATCACCCGCGCGCACCGGTTTCCAGTCGAGCAGCGCCTCGATTGAGCCATCAAGGGCAGCCGCGCGCAATTGTTCTGCGCACACCGGCGCCTTAGGACCAATTGCAATGGTGGAATCGGGTTCGGCCGCAAGGATCAGCCAGCATTCGTCTTTACCCCTTGGCAGCCCACGCCGATGCGCCTCGGCATCTGATGGGTGATTCTGCACCGACATTTTTTCTTTCGTGAACAGATATTTGATGAGCAAATCGGCGTCAGCGCCACCATCGAACCAGATTTCGCCAACGGGGGGTGCGCCAGCTGCGGGATCGGCAAAGCCGGGCCAGAGCCGATGGCTGCCCCATGGCTTTTCGACGCGCTTGGTCGCCAATATCTCCGCTGCCATCGGTTTCCCCGGAAAGCCCCGCCAAACGCTATAGCGTCAATGTCGCCGCAGCGCCAAGCCGCGCAGCGGTGCCCCGCGACAAAAACTGTTGGTCGCAGCGATCCTGCTCGGCTAGAGGAAGGGTGATGTTCAACTCGCTTCCCCGTTTCGTTTTGCTCGCGCTTGCCGCGTGCAGCATGTTGCCGCTTGCCGCCTGTTCCTCGGGGCGTTCAAAGGGCGATGTTCCCTATATCGCGCGCGACGTGTCGACGCTTTATGCCAATGCAAAACGCTATCTCGACCGTGGGCGCTATCTAGAAGCAGCGACGCTGTTTGACGAAGTTGAACGCCAGCACCCCTATTCGGTCTGGGCACGTCGCGCGCAGTTGATGAGCGCGTTCAGCTATTATCTGGACGCCGATTACACCAAGGCAATCGCATCCGCGCAGCGGTTTTTGGCGGTGCATCCCGGCAATCGCGACGCTCCCTATGCCTATTACCTGATTGCGCTGTGCTATTACGAGCAGATTTCGGACGTGACCCGCGATCAAAAAATCACGCAACAGGCGCTTGATGCGCTGGGGGAATTGGCGCGCCGTTATCCCGGCTCGCGCTATGCCGCTGACGCGCGGCTGAAGGTTGATCTGGTGCGCGATCACCTGGCGGGCAAGGAAATGGAGATTGGCCGCTTTTACGAAGTCCGCGGCGAATGGATCGGGGCTACGCTGCGCTTTCGCCGGGTGATTGACGAGTATCAGACCACCACGCATGTTCCCGAAGCGTTGATGCGGCTGACCGAGAGCTATCTGGCGCTGGGCGTGCCCGCCGAAGCGAAGAAAGCTGCCGCCGT
>PNLG01000285.1 GCA_013822915.1 Sphingomonas sp.
TCACTAACAGCAAAAGCACGACGGCGCCGACAAAGACATGGTTCGAGCGCGTTTCCATCAGTGACCTGCCCCTTGCTTGGCGGATGGTGCGGCGCGGTGACCAACGGCGCTGGCCGTTGCCGCCCGCCCGCGCGGTCCGCGAAAATAGGACTGAATCCACGGATGATCCAGCGCCAGCAATTCCTCAATCGTCCCCACTGCAATCACCCGCCGATCCGCCAGCACCGCCACCCGATCGCAAATCGCATAAAGCGTATCAAGGTCGTGGGTGATGAGGAACACCGTCAGACCAAGCGTTTGCTGCAGCGCACGGGTCAGATCGTCAAACCCCGCCGCACCAATCGGGTCTAGCCCGGCCGTCGGTTCGTCGAGGAACAGCAATTCGGGGTCAAGCGCAAGCGCGCGCGCAAGTCCCGCCCGCTTGCGCATCCCGCCGGACAATTCGGCCGGATATTTGGGGCCCGCGTCAGGCGGCAGGCCAGTCATCACCACCTTGTACGCGGCGATTTCATCGAGCAGCGCTTGATCGAGGCCCGGATAAAATTCGCGTAACGGCACCTGGACATTTTCCGCGACCGTCAGCGTCGAAAACAGCGCCCCCCCTTGAAACAACACGCCCCAGCGGCGGCGGGTTTCGACGCTGTCATGGTCCTCGCGACGGAGAGTCGAGCTGCCAAACACGCTGACATCGCCCGCATCGGGGTTTTGGAGCCCAATGATTGAACGCATCAGCACCGACTTGCCCGTGCCCGATCCACCAACCACGCCCAAAATCTCGCCGCGCCGCACGTCAAGGTTCAACCCGTCATGGACAATCTGCTCGCCAAAGCTGGTGCACAGCCCGCGCACGCTGATGATGGTGTCGGCCATCAGTTCCAGCCGACCCAGGTGAAGAACACCGCGAAAAACGCATCAATCACAATCACCAGGAAAATCGCCTGCACCACCGCCGATGTAGTGCGGGTGCCAACTGCCTCGGCGCTGCCTTCGACCTGCATGCCCTGAAAACAGCCGGCAATCGCGATGATCGCGCCGAACACCGGTGCCTTGACCAGCCCGACATATAAATCGGTGATCGGCACCACTTCTCGCAGGCGCTGAATGAAGGTGTCAGGCGGAATGTCGAGCGATACCCAGCAAAGCAACCCGCCGCCAACAATCGCGATTACCGATGCGTAAAACCCCAGCAGCGGCATCATCAGCACCGCCGCCAACACACGCGGCAGCACCAGCGCCTCAATCGGCGACACACCGATCGTGCGCATCGCGTCAATCTCCTCGGTCAGCTTCATTGTGCCAAGCTGCGCGGCAAAGGCAGAGCCCGACCGCCCCGCCACCATGATCGCCGTCATCAACACGCCAAGTTCCCGCAACGTAATACGCCCGACCAGATTGATGGTGAACACCTCCGCCCCAAATTGCTTGAGCTGCACCGCGCCCTGTTGGGCAATCACTATTCCGATCAGGAAACTCATCAGGCCAATGATGCCCAGCGCCCGGATACCAACCACTTCGAACCGCTGCACCGTTGCGTTCAGTCGAAAGCGCGAAGGGCGGCGGACCACCGTGCCAAACGCAATCGCGGTCGCTCCGAAAAAGCCGAGCAACCCGTAAAGCGTGTGCAACGCGCCCAACACGGCCTCGCCGATTTCGGCAAGCAAATGGCTCGCGGGATGGGCGCGTTCGGGGCGCATTTCGACATGCTGGTCGGCGGCGGCTACCTGACGCAGCAGATGCGCCGCATCATCGCTCAACCCCTCGATCGCAGCGCCTTGGTCAGCCGCAAAACGCTGGATCAGCCAGGCGCCCACGGTGTCGATCCGCTCGATCGCGCTCAGGTCGAGCCGCACGACCCCGCCCGGTTGCGCACGCAGCCGGTCCGGAAAATCGCCTAGATTGGCCAGCGTCAGCCAACCCGAAAAGCGCAGCACGTCGCCACCGCCGCTGGTATCGCGCACAAAATCGGCTTTCGCTCTCATCGGCAATGTTCTTGCGGCAATCGCACCTGATCGGCAAGCATATACCCGTCCCAAGGAAGACCCATGAAGCGCATCGCCATCTATGACATGGACAAGACGATCACCCGCGCGCCCACCTGGACGCGCTTTCTGATCCATTATGCGCGCCACCATGCGCCGCACCGCCTCCCTTTATTGCCGGCCGCCGGCGCGCTGGCGCTCGGGTATCCGTTGCGGCTGATCCGGCGCGGCGCGCTCAAGCAAGCGACGCACCGGCTGTTGATCGGCGCGCGCACCCCGACCGAGCGGCTCGCCCGCGCCGCGACGAGCTTTGCCCGGCGCGAGCGGCTATTCCCGGCGGCGCTGGCCCAGATCGCGGCGGATCGCGCGGCGGGCTATGCCATCGTCATCGCGACCGCATCACCACGCTTTTATGCGGAGGCGATTGCCGCAGCGGTGGGAGCGGATACCGTGATCGCGACTGAGACCGCGCATGACGCTGCCGGGCGTGTCCTTCCCCGCCTCGCCGGCGACAATTGTTATGGCGCGGCAAAGCTCACGCGGATCACCGAATGGCTGGCGTCAGCGGGCACGGCGCGCGACGCAGTGCAGGTGCGCTTTTATTCCGACCATATTTCGGATGCGCCGACGCTTGATTGGGCGGATGAGGCGTTTGTGGTCAATCCCGGCCCTGCGCTAGCCCGGCTGGCGGATGAAAGAGGGTGGACAGATCTGCGCTGGTAGGAGCCGTCACAACACCAGATCTACCGCGTGCAGGCCCAAGCCCACCAGCCCGCCGACCAGCGTGCCGTTGATGCGGATATATTGCAGGTCGCGGCCAACCGCGTTTTCCAGCCGCCGGGTGATCGTGCGCGTGTCCCAGCCCCGGATCGTCTCCGACACCAGCCAAACGATGCCGCTGCCATAATCTGCCGCCAGCCCCACGGTCGCGCGCCGGACAAAGCGGTTGACCGTCGCGCGCAAGGCGTCGCTTTCGCCCATGGTCTGGCCAAGCTGCTGCACTGCCTCGGCCAGCGCGCCCGCCGATCGCGCCTCGGGGTCGCGGACGTGGCGCAGCATTGATTGCCGCGCCGATTCCCACAGCCCGTCAAGCCAACGCTGCATCGCCGGATTGTCGATGACGTCGAGCTTGAGCGCCTCAACCCGCGCGCGCATATCGGGATCCAGCTGCAGATCAGCGGCCAGCTTCACCAGCCCCTCCTCCGCGCGGGCGCGCAGCGGATGATGCGGATCATCGGCTATATCGCCCATCATCTGATCGAGCCCGTCGATGATCTTGTTGGCGACCGTTTCATCGAGCCCGGTCCAGCGCATCAACGTGCCCGACCGTTCATGCACCATCGCGCGGATATTGGCCTCATTCGCACGAAGCAACGCCCCGCCCCACCGGATCAGGCCGTTGAGCAGCGGGATGTGCCGATCCTTGGCAATCGCGGCCTCAAGCGCTTGCCCAAGCAGCGGCGAAATCTCCAGCGCGCGCAGGCGGTTCGCCACGCTCGTCTTGACCATGCCGCCCAGCCGTTGCTGATCGAATGCGTCGAGCATAGCCGCGAGCAGCCGCCCCGCGCCGCGCCCGATCCGCCCATTCCGGCTCCCCGGCTGCGCGAGCCACCGGCCCGCCGCCGCTGCAATGTCGAT
>PNLG01000390.1 GCA_013822915.1 Sphingomonas sp.
GATCTGGTGCCGCAATTCCCGGTGATCCGCGATGCCACCCGCGCGTTCAGCCTGGCGTGCATCGAGGAAGCCGGGCTGGAGGCGGATGACATTATCGCCAGCTATGCGAAAGCCGCGCTCGCGCAAGGATGGTCGGTGACGATCGTGTCGTCCGACAAGGATCTGATGCAGCTCATTACCCCCGGCCTCGACCTGTATGACACGATGAACAACCGACGGTTAGGCGCGGCGCATGTGCTGGAGAAGTTCGGCGTGGGGCCGGACCGGCTGGGCGATGTGCTCGCGCTGATGGGCGATAGCGTCGACAATGTCCCCGGCGTCCCCGGCGTCGGGCCAAAGACCGCGGCCAAGCTGATCCTTGAACATGGCGATCTGGAGGGCGTGCTCGCCGCGGCACCCGCGATGAAGCCGGGCAAGCTGCGCAACAACCTCATCGACCATGCCGAGATGGCACGGCTCAGCCGGGTGCTGGTGACGCTGAAGGATGATGTGCCGCTTGCCGAACCGCTCGACGCGCTGGCGCTCAAAGGGATACCGGACGCGCCGTTGCGTGCGTTCCTCGACCATCATGGCTTTCGCTCGCTGCTGGCCAAGCTGTCGGCGGCGGCCCCCGCCGATGCGCCTTCCGCCACACCGGCCGCTGCTGCACCCGATGAGGCGCCCGCGATCGACCTTGACCGTTATGAAACGGTGACCACGCTCGACGCGCTCGATCGCTGGATCGCGCAAGGCCATGAGCAGGGCGTGATCGCGGTCGATACCGAGACCACCGGGATTGACGCAACCCAAGCCTCGCTCGTCGGGGTCAGCCTGGCGCTGGGGCCGAACCGCGCTTGCTACATCCCGCTGGCACATGGCGGGACCGACATGTTTTCGGAAAAACCCGAACAGATTGATGCGGCAACCGCGCTTGCCCGGCTGAAGCCGCTGATGGAAGCGCCCGGTGTGTTGAAAATCGGCCATAACCTCAAATATGACATGATCGTGCTCGGTCGGCTGGGGATCGACGTCGCGCCGTTTGACGATACGATCCTGATGAGTTTCGACCTTGATGCCGGCCTGCACGGGCACGGGATGGACGAGCTCGCGCTCGCGCATCTCGGGCATAAGTGCAT
This sequence comes from Sphingomonas sp., assembly GCA_013822915.1. Classification (GTDB taxonomy): domain Bacteria; phylum Pseudomonadota; class Alphaproteobacteria; order Sphingomonadales; family Sphingomonadaceae; genus Sphingomonas. The sequence goes on from PNLG01000390.1 coordinate 1,116, forward strand.
CGCGTTCAAAGAAGTGGTCGGGACCGGCAAAAGCCAGCGCGGCTTTGCCGAAATCGACCTGAAAAGCGCAACGCGCTATGCGGCGGAGGATGCCGATGTCACGCTACGCCTGTGGCAGCGGTTCAAGCCCCGACTCGCGAGCGAAGGGGCGACGCGCGTATATGAGATGGTCGACCGACCGCTCGCACCCGTCATCGCGGCGATGGAGCGCCACGGCATTTGTGTCGACCGCGACCGGCTGGCGCAATTGTCGGGCGAATTTGCCGGACAGATGGCAGTGCTCGAGGGTGAAATTCACGGCCTCGCCGGTGGTCCCTTCACCATCGGCAGCCCCAAGCAATTGGGCGAAGTGTTGTTCGAGCGCATGGGGATAAGGGGCGGGCGCAAAGGCAAATCGGGGGTCTATTCCACCGACGTCACTGAGCTTGAGAAAATTGCCGCCGACAAAAACTCGCCGGGCGCGCTGATTGCTGCGCGCGTGCTCGACTGGCGGCAAGTGGCAAAGCTCAAATCGACCTATACCGACGCGCTGCAGGCCCAGATCAACCCGGCGACGGGGCGCGTCCATACCAGCTATTCGCTGACCGGCGCGCAGACCGGGCGGCTGTCATCCACCGATCCGAACCTGCAAAACATCCCGATCCGCACCGAAACCGGTCGCCAGATCCGCGAAGCGTTTGTGGCGGAGCCGGGCAATGTCCTGCTCGCCGCCGATTATTCGCAGATTGAACTGCGGCTGGCCGCGCACATGGCCGATGTGCCCGCACTTCGCGAGGCGTTTGCCAGCGGCGCCGACATCCACAGCATGACCGCACAAGAGCTGTTCGGCGAGGTTAATCGCGACACGCGCGGGCGGGCGAAAACCATCAACTTCGCGATCCTCTATGGAATCAGCCGCTGGGGCCTTGCCGGGCGGCTCGATGTCAGCCCGGATGAGGCGCAGGCGATGATCGACCGCTATTTCGATCGCTTCCCCGGCATCAACCGCTATATCGCCGAGACGACCCAATCGGCGCGTGAGCACGGCTATACCGAGACGCTGTTCGGTCGCAAATGCTGGTTCCCGCGGCTGAAATCATCGGTCCAGCATGAGCGTCAGGGGGCCGAGCGCGCCGCGATCAATGCCCCCATTCAGGGGACCAGCGCCGACATCATCAAACGCGCCATGGTGCGCATGGGGCCAGCGCTGGCGCAGGCGGGCCTGCATGACGTCAGGATGCTGCTCCAGGTCCATGACGAATTGGTGTTTGAATTGCCCGAGGGTGATGTCGCCGCCGCCCGCCCGGTGATTCAACGCGTGATGACGACCGCCGCTGAACCCGCCATCACGCTGTCGGTGCCGCTGGGGGTGGAGATTGGCACGGGGGCGAGCTGGGGGGCGGCGCATTGACAACGGCGAACGCGCCACCCGACGATATTGCCGTGCTTGCCAAGGGCGGGCGCACGAATGTACTGGGGTTTGCGCTGCGGCTGGCGGCGCGGGTGCCGTTTCTGTTCGTCGCCGGGCGGCTTTATGGCGCGGAGACGGTCGGCAAGTTCGCGCTGGCCGTGGTCGCGGTGGAGCTGGCCGCGCTCGTGGCCACGCTGGGGATGAAGCGCGGGCTCGCGCAGGCATTGTCGACCACCGATCGCCCGCACGCCCATGTCGCGTGGGACGCGCTCGTCGTGGCGCTGTTTGCGTCGGTGGTGGCGAGCGCGCTGCTGTTTACGTTTCCGCAAATCATGTATCGGGGCGCCGTACCCGGCGGCATCGCCTTTTGGATGCCGACGATCATTGTGGCGATTGCATGGTCGGATATCAGCCTGGCGGCGCTCGCCTATCGACATAATCTGCGCGCGACCGTGACGGCGCGCGCGGTGATCGAACCATGGACGATCAGCATCGCGTCGGTGCCGCTCTGGTATGTCGATCCGACCAGCGGGCTTGAGATTGCCTATATGCTGTCGATGCTGGCAGCGGTCATTGCCTCGCTCATCCCGTTCTTGCGCAGCTATGGCGTGCCCGTCGGGTGGAAGCCGCGGCTGGCGACGATTGCGGGCCTTGCGTGGCGCAATGTGCCGCTCGCGGGCGCTGATGCCATCGAATGGGCGACGCGCAATGTCGATCGCTTCATCCTCGGCCAGCTATTTCCGCCGACCATTGTTGGCATTTATTACATGGCTCAGCAGATTGCCTCGCTCCCCGGACGGCTGAAGACCAGTTTCGACCCGATATTGGGGCCGGTGATTACCCAGCGGCTGGCCGTGGGCGATCGCGCCACTGTAGCCGCCCAAGTGCGCCAGGTCGGTTTTTGGATCATGGCCGCGCAAGGGGGCCTTGCGCTGATGGGCTCAATCCCCGGCAAGGCAGTGATGGGCACGATCGGTCCGCAATTTGTTTACGGGACAGCGGCCCTTGCGTTCCTGCTCACCGCCGAAGTGCTCGCGGCCACTGCCTCCACTTGCGAAAGCGCGC
>PNLG01000455.1 GCA_013822915.1 Sphingomonas sp.
CTATTGCGCGATGGTGGCGGTGTTGCTCGGCTATGCTTTTTCATCATCCGGGGCGCTGGCATGGGCATTCCCGTGGATAGAGAATAATGATCGGCTGAGGCTGAATTATCTCGGGCTGGGCCTTGCGGTTGCGGCGGCGATGTCGTTTGCGCGCTCCTTTTTTGAACCTCGGGTGTTTCGCGGGTGGCTGGGCGCGGCGTCTTGGGCGGCAACAATCGCCGCGCTGATGAGCGCTTTGGCATATGCGTTGCTTGCGCCCTGGCAAATCCATTTGCTCGACAAGCTGTTCGTGCTGTCGTTCTTGCTGATGATCAGCTTTGTGCCGCTGCTGTTGTGGAAGGCATGGCGTGAGCGCAGCAATTATCTGTGGGTATTCATGCTGGCCTGGGGCGCACCGGTGCTGTTTGCGGCGTTGCGCATTGTCAATAACCTGGGTTTCGTTGGGTGGAGTTTTTGGATCGACCATTCGACGATGCTGTCGATGTGCGCCGAAGCTTTGCTGTCGTCGGTTGGGATTACCTATCGCATCCGCCTTATCAGTCGCGAGCGCGATGATGCGCGAGCGCAGGAACTGGCCGCGCGGGCGCTGGCCGACCTTGACCCGCTAACGGGTTTGCTCAATCGGCGCGCGTTCCTGCAACAGGCGATTGGGCGCGAGGGGGCGCAGGCGCTGTTCGTCATCGACCTCGATCATTTCAAGGCGGTGAACGAAACCATCGGCCATGATGGCGGCGATGAAGTGCTGCGCGTTTTTGCCCGCGCCCTTCGCGCAGCGGTCGCCGATGGTGGCCTTGTCGCGCGTTTTGGCGGCGAGGAATTCGTGATCGTCACGCCGCAAGAGCGCGCCATCGACCCCGAAGCCTTGCTGGCGCGATTGCGCGCGGAGCGCATGCCCTTTGACCTCACCGTCACATCGAGCATTGGCGTGTGCACGGGGCCGCTGGCCAGCGAAAGCGACTGGAAGCAGCTCTATCGCCGCGCCGACCGCGCGCTTTATGAGGCCAAGGCGCAGGGGCGCGATCGCGTACGGAGCGGGGTATTGCGCGCCGCCTAATCTTGCATTCGATCGCATGGGTTGCTACGAAGCCGTCCTGATCGGAGCAAGAAATGCGGCATCGCAAATGGGGCATGGCTGGGTTGGCGCTCGTCGCGTTGGCGGTGCTCGTCGCGCGGCCGGCGTCGGCCGATGTGCGGCTGATGATGCATCAGATGAACGATCCCGCACCGCGTCAGATCAGCGCGGCGGTGGATTTGGGTCTGGTCGCTTTCTCGCTCCTGATCACCTGGAGCACAAAGCGTTTTACCTGAGATCGCTTGCGCCGGGTCGGGCGGCTGCGTAACACCCCGTTGATGACCGACATTGAAGCCCTATGGCGCCGCGCCTACCGTCACCCCGGCGCGTGGGATTTGCCCCTGCCACCGCTGTCGATGGTCGATATGTTCGACCGCGCGGCTGCCGCGAATGCCGGCAAGCCGCTGATCGAATTTCTGGGCCGTCAATATAGCTATAATGAAGTGCGCGACGGGGCGAACCGGGTGGCGGCGGGGCTGGCGTTGCTGGGGTATGGCGCGGGGGACCGGATCGGGTTGTTCCTGCCCAATGTGCCGCATTATCTGGCCGCCTATTACGGCATTTTGAAGCTGGGCGCGACGGTGGTGAATTTTTCGCCGCTCTATACGCCCGCCGAACTCGCGCATCAGGTCGCCGATTCGGGCACACGGTTGCTGTTCACCGTTTCGGCGACCGCGCTGCTGCCCACCGCGATCAAGGTGTTGAACGACAGCGCGCTTGAGCGGCTGATCGTGGGCTCTGTCGCGGGCGCGCTGCCTGGTGCCAAGTCGGTGCTCTACCGCTGGTTCAGCCGCAAGGACATTGCCGACAAGCCCAACGACCCCCGGGTCATCGCCTTTTCCCGGCTGATTGCCAATGACGGCGCGCATGTGGTGGCCACGATCGATCCGGTCGCCGATGTTGCGCTGATCCAATATACCGGCGGCACCACTGGCACGCCCAAGGGGGCGATGCTGACGCATCAGAATCTGTCGGCGAACGCGCGGCAGGTGAATGCGATTGATCCGCAACCGGGGATGGAAGACCGGATTTTGGGTGCGCTGCCGCTGTTCCACGTCTTTGCCAATACCTGTGTACTCAACCGCACCGTGCTGAACGGCGGGTGCATCATTATGTTGCCGCGCTTTAACGCAGCCCAAGCGCTGGCGGCGATTAACCGGTCGCGGGTGACTGCGGTGCCGGGAGTGCCGACCATGTATCAGGCACTGCTCGACAATCCGGCGCTGGCGAAGACCGATTTTTCCCACTTGCGCGCGTGCATTTCGGGCGGTGCGCCGCTCGCCGCTGAGCTCAAGGCGCGGTTTGAGGCCGCAACCGGCGCGACTCTGATCGAGGGATATGGCCTGTCGGAAAGTTCAGGCGTCGTCTCCGCCAATCCCTATGAAGCGGCGGGCAAGCCGGGCACCATTGGCCAGCCGGTGCCCGCCACCCGCGTCGCGCTGGTCGACAAGGAAGACCCGTCAAAGCCCCCGGCCGAAGGCGAGCCGGGCGAAATCATCATCGCGGGCCCGCAAATCATGAAGGGCTATTGGCAGCGGCCAGACGCGGATGCGGAGGTGTTTATCACCGATACAGCGGGCGTGCGCTGGCTGCGGACAGGCGATGTCGGGGTGATTGACGAGGACGGCTTTGTGCGGATTGTCGACCGGCTGAAGGACATGATTGCGGTCGGCGGGTTCAAAGTCTTCCCCAGCCAGATCGAGGCAGTGCTCTATACTCACCCGGCGGTGAAGGAAGCGCTGGTGATCGGCATTCCCGATACGTATCGCGGCGAATTCCCCCGCGCCTATGTGACGCTCAACGACGGGGCAGAGGCGACCGGCGCGGTGCTCACCGCGTGGCTCAACCCGCAGCTTGGCAAGCATGAGCGGGTCGACGATGTCGTCATCCGCGCGACCATGCCGAAAACGATGATCGGGAAGCTGAGCCGCAAGGATCTGGTGGCGGAGGTGTTGGGGTAGGCGGGCCGGTGCCGGTTCCGCGTCAGCGGAACAAGCGCTAAAGCCCCGCCAGATCAATCGCGCCGTGCCGGTCGAGCGTTTTTGCCCGGTCCGCCATCGGATATTTCAGCCCGGTCGCGCAATTGAACAGCACCACCCGGTCGACGTCGCTCACCAGCCCGCGGTTCAGCGCCGCGTGATAGGCAGCCAGCGTCGCGCCGCCTTCGGGACAGAGCAGCAGCCCGTCCTTGTCCGCGCAGTCCGCGACCGCTGCCTCAATCGCGTCATCATCAACCGCCATCGCGATGCCGCCGCTTTCGCGCACCGCGCGCAGGATCAGGAAATCGCCGACCGCGCGCGGCACGCGGATGCCGCTGGCGATGGTGTGCGCCCCCTCCCAGCGATCGGCATGTTCGGTGCCGTCGTCAAAGGCCTTTACGATCGGCGCGCAGCCGCTGGCCTGCACCGCGAACATTTTGGGGCGTTTGGGGCCGATCCACCCCAGCGCTTCGAGTTCGGCAAACGC
>PNLG01000440.1 GCA_013822915.1 Sphingomonas sp.
TCTTCATCTGCCCCGCGCCCGAATTCGTCCCCGGCTTGCCCGATCCGCGCAGTTTTTTGAGCAGCGCAAGGGGGCCGCGCGCGGGCCGGTCCATCCGGTAATCACCCATCCGGGTCAGCCGGACAATCTCCCCTGCGGACATCAGCCCGACGAGCGCGTCGCACGCCTCCCGCCGGGCCTCAAGCGCTGGCAGCACGGCGCGGATGTGATCCTCCAGGAACAGCATCGTGCACAAGATGATGTCCGCTCGTCCGATATCGGCGATCGTGGCGGCAAGCGCGTCGGGCTTTGCTTCCCAATCGGCGGCGGCGTGAAAGCCGATCGAAACGCCGCTGGCGACTGCGTCAAATTGTTGCTGCGCGCGCTCAAACGCACCCGACAGGTGGTTGTCGAGCGTGATGACGACCACCCGTACCGGAACGACTGGGATGGGGGCCTCAGCGCGCATAATGGGCCTTTGCCTCATAAAGCGTGTCGATGGTGATGGTTTTCAGCCCCATGTCGGCGGCGAATTTTTCGGTGTTGCGCCGTGCTTTGCCGCGCACAAAAAACGGAATTTTCATCAACTCGCGTTCGGCATCGGCGGTCCAGCCGCTCGCGGTGACCGGGCCGACGTCAATGCCAGCATTATCACCGCGAGCGGGGACGGCTGAGGCGGGAGCGGGGGAGCGGGCCTCAGCCGACGGGGCGGCGCCATGACCCAAATGGCTGGCACCGGCCGCATCGGAAAATTCAAAATCATCGCGGAACATGGTGAGCAAATGCTCCTCCAGCCCCATCACCAGCGGGTGAACCCAACTGTCGAACAGGACGTTCGCCCCCTCAAATCCCATTTGCGGGGAGTAGCGCGCGGGAAAATCCTGCACATGCACTGGCGCCGAGATGACGGCACAGGGGATGCGCAGCCGCTTGGCGATGTGGCGCTCCATCTGCGTGCCGAGCACGAGTTCGGGTTGCAGCGCCGTAATCGCCTGCTCAACCGCGAGATAATCGTCGGTGATGAGCGGCTCGACCCCGTAAAGCTTGGCCGCATCGCGCAGGTCGCGGGCGAATTCGCGGTTGTAACAACCAAGGCCGACGACCGTGAACCCCAGCTCGTCCTGCGCCACACGGGCCGCAGCAATTGCATGGGTCGCGTCGCCAAAAATGAACACGCGCTTTGCCGTCAGATAGGTCGAATCGACCGATCGGCTCCACCAGGGCAGGTTCGACGTGTCGAGTGCGGCCGCCGGATCGACTCCGGCGATCTTGGCAACCTCCGCAATGAAATCGCGCGTCGCGCCGTGGCCGATCGGCACAGTGCGGACCGTTTTTTGCCCGAAGGTCTTCTCCAGCCAGCGCGCGGCGGTATCGGCGATTTCGGGATAGAGGCAGATGTTGAAATCGGCCGCGCCAATGCGGGCGATATCGGCCGGGCTCGCCCCGCGCGGCGCCACCAGATTGAGGTCAATGCCAAGCGTGTCGAGCAGCCGCGTCACTTCGATCACATCGTCACGGTGGCGGAAGCCGAGTGCTGTCGGGCCGAGCAGATTGGCGCGCGACCGCCGCCCGTCGCGCGGGGCGGGCCGCACATCGCGATCGGCAAGTGTGCGCACAATCTGGTAAAATGTTTCCGCCGCGCCCCAATTTTCCTTGCGGCTATAGCTTGGCAGTTCGAGCGGAATGACCGGGCAGGGCAGGCGCATTGCCTCTGCCATGCCGGCCGGATCGTCCTGAATGAGTTCCGCCGTGCAAGACGCGCCGACGATCATCGCTTGCGGTGCGAACCGTTCAAACGCATCGCGAGCGGCCGCCTGAAACAGCTCGGCGGTGTCCTTGCCCAGATCGCGCGCCTGAAACGTCGTATAGGTGACGGGCGGGCGCTTGGTCGAGCGTTCGATCATCGTGAACAACAGATCGGCATAGGTGTCGCCCTGCGGCGCGTGGAGCACATAATGCACGCCCTCCATCGCGGTTGCGATCCGCATCGCGCCGACATGGGGTGGCCCCTCATAGGTCCAGACCGTCAGCTGCATCAGACCCTCAACACATCGCGTCGCCGCAGCGGTCGCGCGAATAGTTCGGCCAGATCGCCGGCCTGATCAAAGCCGTGGATCGGCGAAAAGACGAGCTCGATCGCCCATTTCGTCGTCAACCCTTCCGCCTCCAGCGGGTTGGCGAGCCCGAGGCCACAGATGGTGAGGTCGGGCTTTGCCGCGCGCACGCGGTCGAGCTGACGCTCAAGGTGCTGACCCTCGCTGATCACCGTTTCAACCGGCAACAGGTCAAGCTCGCGCGCGAGGTGGCGGCGGTGGAGATAGGGGGTGCCGACCTCAACCGGCATCATCCCCAATTCCTGCGCCAGAAAGCGGGCCAGCGGCACTTCAAGCTGCGAATCGGGAAGGAAGAACACGCGCTTGCCCGCCAGTTGCGCGCGGGCAGGGGCGATTGCGCGCGCGGCACGCTCCCGCAGCGGGGCGATGACAGCGTCTAAATGCGCCGAGTCGATGCCAAACGCATTGGCCGCCGCGCGCAACCAATCCGTCGTACCGATGCTCCCGAACGGGAACAGCGCATCCAGCCGAACCGCGCCCCGATCCTCCAGCGCGCGCGCGGTCTCGCCGAGAAATGGTTGGGCGAGCAGATAGCGGGTGTTCGCGCCGACCGCAGGCAAGTCATCTGATCGCCGCGCGGGCAGAAACGCGACCGGGCCAATGCCGAGCTGCGCGAAAATGCGCGCGAACTGATCCTCGACAATATCGGGCAGGGTGCCGACGATCAGCAATTGCTGCGCCGCATGTTGCGCAGCAGGAAGTTGGGGGACGAGTGCGGCAAGGCAGGCATCCTCGCCTTCCGTAAAGGTCGTCTCGATCCCGCTGCCCGAATAGGCGGTGATGCGAACCGCAGGGTGATGGCGCATCGACAAACGCTGCGCCGCCTTGGCCAGATCGAGCTTGATGACTTCGGACGGGCACGAACCGACCAGAAACAGCATTTTGATGTCGGGCCGCCGCGCCAGCAATTCGGCAACCACGCGGTCAAGCTCGTCATGGCAATCGGCCATGCCGGCCAGGTCACGCTCCTCGATGATCGCGGTGCCGAAGCGCGGTTCGGCAAACACCATGACACCGGCGGCGGACTGAAGGAGATGGGCGCAGGTGCGCGAGCCGACGACAAGGAAAAACGCATCCTGCAACTTGCGGTGGAGCCAGATGATCCCGGTCAGGCCGCAAAACACCTCGCGCTGGCCGCGTTCGCGCAGCACCGGCACGCAATCGGCGGCGGTGCCAGGCACCGCCTGTGGCCGCAGCGTCGGGGGGAGCGCGATCACGCTCACGCTGCCAGTGCCTGAGCCGGTGGCGGATCGCCTGCCTCACGCCGCGCCAGCCGCAGCTTCCAGACAAACTGCACCGCATTAACCACATAAGTCGCATAGGCGGCCAGTGCGAGCAGCATCAGCCCATCGGCCGACAACAGCCCCCAGCCAAGCGCGACCAGATAGGCCGTGTGC
>PNLG01000408.1 GCA_013822915.1 Sphingomonas sp.
GGCCGCCGAAAAGTTCGAATATCAACTGAGCGATGCCGCCTGGCGCAAGAAATTGAGCCCGGCGGCCTATCGCACGCTGCGGCATGAGGATACCGAATATCCTGGGACCAGCCCGCTCAATGCCGAGAAGCGAACCGGGATTTTCAGCTGCGCCGGCTGCGATTTGCCGCTCTATTCGTCGCGTGCGAAATATGAGAGCGGCACCGGCTGGCCCAGCTTTTGGTTGCCGCTGAAGAATGCGGTCGCGACCAAGACCGACTATACGCTTGGCCTGCCGCGCGTCGAAGTACATTGCCGCCGCTGTGGCGGACACCTTGGCCATGTGTTCGACGATGGCCCGCGCCCGACCGGCAAGCGTTATTGCATGAACGGCGTCGCGTTGAAGTTTACGCCGGGCAAGGCGGCCTGATCGTCCCGGCCCCGGTGCGGCGGACCGCATCGGGGCGAGCGTCGCCAGCAATCGTTAAAGGTCGATCGCCACGAGTGTCGAAATCCCGCGCGGGTCGCTCGGCCCAGTGGCGGCGCGGGCGATGTCGGTCGACTCAACGGGCGCGACTTCCGGTGCATCGCGGTAGATGAATCCCTTGGTCGGATAGGCGGTGCGACCCAGCCCGCCAATCGGGCCAAACCACACGCGCACCCGGCTCCAGTCACCGGCTTCTGACACATCGACCGCGCGAACCCCACGCTCGATCCCGCCGCGCCGCGACCAATTGGCGTGATCGAGCAAGACTTCACGCTCGCTAACCACCGCGCTCACCATCGCGACATGGCCGTTGCGCATGCCCGCGACCGACGAAAACGCCAGCACCGCGCCAACACGCGGCGCCTGACCGCGATCATAGCGGCCCGCTGCCTGATCCCACCAGGTAAAGGCATTGCCGCGAATGGCGATCCCCGACACGTCCCGGGCATAGGGCACGCATTGCAGCCCACGCGCCAGCACCGGCGACGCCAGCATCAGGATGCACCACAGAAACACCGCCGTTCGCGTGATGATCGCCATGAAAATGCTTGCCCCCATTTGGCCGGTGTCCGGCTCGATGGTCAGAGCAAAGCAGATGGTGACAGCGGTGAAAACCCCTGCACGCGCGCCGCGAGCGGCATTCAGGACGAACCGAGCCGCACGGGCGTTAAGCGGCGATCAGGCGACGCCCTGCGCCTTCAACTCGGCCAGCCGCGCGGCATGTTCGGCCCGGCCGAAAGGAAAGCGCGAATAAGCATAGGCCCCGCACAGGAAGAAGAACAACAATACGCTGGCAAATACCAGCACCAGCCGATCGATCGTCTCGGCGGGTACCGACCCCGGCACTGCCGCCGCTGGAAACGCGACCAGCGACAAAATGGTCCCGGCCAGCAAGGTGCCCAAGCCCCCCACCAACTTCTGCACAAAGAAACTCCCGGCGAAAAACACACCCTCAGACCGGCGGCCAGTGCGCATTTCCGATTCCTCGACCACGTCCGACAACATGGCCGCACCGATAATCATCGACGAAATCCCGCACGCGGTATTGGCCGCAAAGATCGCCAGCAACAGCGGCAGCGCGACCGGTGACTCAGGCGGCGGAAATACGCCTAGCATCCGCAGGAAATATGGGCTGGTAATCAACACCGCATTGGCAATCGCAAAGGCGGCCCCGATGCGGTGCTTGTCGCCAGTGCGCGACACGCGCGGCGCGACGATGAACGCGGTCACCGCGCCCACGAAAAGCGCCGCCGTCAACCACTGAAAATCGCCACCCTTCAAGTGCCAGACGAACTGATAGAGATAATTTGACAGCGCGAACGACACCCCTTGCGCGGTATAGGCAAAGACGCCCGCGATCATCAAAATGATGAAGCCGCGATTGCGCACGGTCTGGGCAAAGGCGCGAAAATGCGCAGCGCCCCCCTCCCCCGTGGGGACATGGCGGGGTAAATGCTTGATTTCGGGGTGAAGACCAATTGAGGAACCGATGATCGCGACAAACATCGCCACCGCGCCAAACGCCGCCATCCGCGCATAGCCATTGGGGTTCTGCAGGCCGATGGGGTGCGTCGCGTCGGGCACCAGGAAAAACGCATAGCTGAGCGCCAGCATCGCCAGCCCGCCGCTCCATGCGAACAGATAGCGATAGGAAAACAGCCGGGTTCGTTCATCATAATCGGTGCTGAGTTCCGGCCCCATCGCGGCCGACGGAATCTCAAACGCCGACAGCGCCAGCCGGACCAGCAGCGCAGAGGCGAACAGATAACCCAGCAGGGCGCCGTCCGACCACCCCGCTGGCGGATTCCAAAGCATCACCCAGCCGAGCGCAATGGGCAGCGCAGAGGCATACATCCACGGGTGTCGCCGCCCCCAGCGCCCCTGCGTATGATCGGAAAGGAAGCCGACCAGCGGGTCGGCAAAGGCCTCCATCACCAAAACGGCGGCAATGACCGCGCCCACAGCGGCGGCCGGCAGGCCGACGACCTGATTGTAGAACAACAGCAGAAACGTCGCAAAGCCGCCGTCCTTGATCCCATAGGCGACTGAACCGAAACCAAATGACAAGCGGCTGAGCATCGTCAGCTTGCGCACGGGGGGAATGCCGGTGCTGCCGCGGTCGCTCCCCATGCCTGCGGTCACTTTTTGAACGCTTCGAGCATCGCGAACAACGAAGGCACCGCCGGGTCCCAGCTATGGCGCGGGCCCAGCGTCATCCCGCCATCGACGACAATGTGCGTGCCGGTCACAAAGGACGCGTCGTCACTCGCCAGATAGGCGACAGCGGCGGCGATGTCGTCGGGCGATCCGGGGCGCTGAATAGGTTGCGCGCTGGCAGCAATGCCACTGATCGCGGCATTGGCCTGATCGCGCGCCTGTCCCTCGATCTCCATCGCGGCGGTAAAGATGTTGGTGGTGATGAAGCCGGGGCACACCGCGTTGACCCGGATCTTGTGCCGCGCCAGATCGGCGGCGGCCATGTGAGTAAGATGCAGCACCCCCGCCTTCGCGACCGAATAGGCAGTGGGCGCAGCGCCGGTGGAGAGCGCAGCAATCGACGCGGTATTGACAATCGCACCGCCGCCGCGTGCCGCCATCAAGGGCGCGGCATAACGGATGCCAATCGCCACCGAACGCAGCAGCAAATCCTGGGTAAAGTCCCACTCATCGGGCGTAATCTCATCAATCCGCGCGCGCGCGCCGCCTGCACCCGCATTGTTGAACAACACGTCAATGCCGCCCCCTGCCGCTGCCGTGTGGATCAGCGATTCGATATCGCCCGCCTCGCACACATTGCAGCGTTGAAAGGTGATGCGGCCGTTCGACGTTGCCGCAATCTCGCGCCCGCCCGTCTCGTCAATGTCGCCGATCAGGACTTCTGCGCCTTCGCGCACCAGCCGCAAGGCTGTGGCATGGCCAATTCCCGAAGCACCGCCGGTAACGACGGCGCGCTTGCCCGCAAAGCGCATGACCTCTCCTCTTTTTTGGCACCATAGTATGGGCACGCGCCCC